>PXSX01000296.1 GCA_003022655.1 Bacteroidetes bacterium QH_1_64_81
CCTGGCCGACAAGCTTGAAGAGAAGGGCTTTAAGATTGCCCGGCGCACGGTTTCAAAGTACCGCAAGCAGTTGGGCATTCCCGTCGCACGCCTGCGCCGCGAGATCGTGCTTGAGGAGGAAGAGCAGGCGAGTGTTGTGTAAGGAGTGATGCGTGAAAAGTGATGCGTGAGGAGTGATGCGTGAGGAGTTGCAATCCGCACTTCTTCACGCCTCACGCTCACCGTCCGTAGGAAATCGACAGCGTCACGCCCCCAACAGGCACAAGCTCGCCGTCGTTGACGAGCGGGTCGAGACCGGCCCCCACGAGCAGTCCCGGTTGTACGCGGTCCCCGTCGAGCATGAGCGAGAGGACGGCCCGGTGCGTGCTTCGTCCCACGTCCGGGGCCGAGTCCGCAAGGGCCGGTCGGCCCACGATGCTCAGGCCAGTCATCCACTGCTCGCCGTCTCGCCAGAGCTGGGCGCTGTACGGAAGGCTCCAGTCGTCCTCGTTGCTGTTCGTGGTGTCGACGGGCACTGAGGCGTACGTGAGGCCCACGCGGAGACGGAGCGTGGTCCGCCGACCGACCTCGAACCGGCCGTTGAGGAGGGCCGATCCCGAAAAGGCCTCGTCGCGGAAGGCAGCGGTGCGTCCCAGGTCGGCGTGCCGGCCCGCCACGAGCGCTTGATTGGAGGGCACGGCGGGAATACGAGCGCCGAGTTCCAGGAGGACCGGCGCGCTAGTGCTGCTCAGCCCGACGCCCACGTAGGGGTTCCCCACCGCCGCGGTCGAGCTGTCGTCCGCGGCGTAGCGCGCCACGGGCAGTTCGGCCGTCAGTTCAATGTTTTCGCTGAGGGAGCGGGTGACTGTGAGAAACGTCGCGCCGGAGCGCCCTGACGCGTCATCGTTCGGGAGCTCCGGGACGAAGGCTTCTAGCGCAATCTGGTTCGGCTGGTAGGGCCGGGAGAACACCGTCTGCCCCGAGGCCGGAGGGCAGAGGGCGGCGAGACCGGCCGCGATCAGGAGGGCGACGCGCATGAGCGGGGGCGAGCGGGTCAACGGCAGATGCTTAACCGGAAGGTACAGGGCAGGAGCGTCCCGGTGCAAATGCGGCGGGCTGAATTCGGTGTGGAAATTGGGACACAGGAGGGCGCTCGCGAGATTCGCGCTCGGGATCTATCCTGAGGAGGCCATTGCCGGACGATGCGAGAACGAAGGGATTCGTACTTGCATCGCGAAGTATTAACATTGAAAACCCAGCAGCAGGTAGAGGTCGGGATGACAAAGTCATGATCGGTCGCAACCTTGTTTGGCCGGCCAATGATCGTGCTCATCGTCCTGATGTCTGCCTGTCATGTTTCGTCGCCACGCCGCTCACGTCCACTCGTTCAGCGTTTCTTCCGCATTTTTGGTGCTTGCCTTGCTCCTGGCGGGGAGAGTCCGCTTCACGCCCAGCAGCCGGACCGCCGGGCGCCGGACCGCCCGCTCCCGGAGCGCCTCGCCCCGGATCGAGGGGAGGCCCAGGCGTCCTCCGAGCGAGGGCGAACACGGACGGAGGTCCTGACCCGGCGTCGGGCACAGCAGTCCGTGCCTGCCTCACTCACGAATACCCCGGCCAACCTCTTCACCCGTGCGGGAGCGGGGCTGACCGGCGTGCAGGAAGGTTCCTCCACACTGGGGGACGTGGACGGGGACGGGACCCTCGACCTGGTGATTACCGGCTGGGACGGAAGCAATGAAACGACGACGCTGTACCTGGGAGACGGGAGCGGGGGCTTTAGCGAGGCGAATGCGGGGCTGACCGGCGTGGAGCGCGGGTCCTCCACGCTGGGGGACGTGGACGGAGACGGGAATCTCGACCTGGTGATTACCGGCCAGGACCAAAACGACAATCGAACGACGACGCTGTACCTGGGGGACGGGAGCGGGAGCTTTAACGAGGCGAATGCGGGGCTGACCGGCGTGGACGACGGTTCCTCCACGCTGGGAGACGTGGACGGGGACGAGCATCTCGACCTGGTGATTACCGGCAGCGAAGGATACATGGATCCAACGACGACGCTGTACCTGGGGGACGGGAGCGGGAGCTTTAGCGAGGCGGATGCGGGGCTGACCGGCGTGGAGGAGGGTTCCTCCACGCTGGGGGACGTGGACGGGGACGGGGATTTGGACCTGGTCGTGACCGGACTCGATGCCCTTTTCGGGGCGTCGTCGGCCCGCGTGTACGTGAACCGCACCGTGCAGGACCCGCCGAATCAGGATCCGGTGTTCGCGCGCTTTCCGGAGCCGTTTGCTGTCCCGCCGGGATACACAGTTACTCGATTCGTCGAGGCCGGAGACGCGGATGGGGATCCGCTTTCGCTCACCCAGGGAGGAGGTGTCGATGGCGTGTCCGTTACCGACGCCGGGAATGGTGTGGCGGAGATTACCTTCACGCCGTCTCGCAGCCAGGCCGGACAGAGCTTCACCGTCTCCGTGGAGGCCAGCGACGGCAATGGGGGGACCGCCACCGGATCGTTTACGGTGGATGTGGGAGATGAATTCGCGGACCTCGAGGCTGGGCTGACCGGCGTGAGGAACGGTTCCTCCACGCCGGGGGACGTGGACGGGGACGGGAACCCCGACCTGGTGATTACCGGCAGGGACCCAAACGGGGATCCAACGACGACGCTGTACCTGGGGGACGGGAGCGGGGGATTTAGCGAGGCGGATGCGGGGCTGACCGGCGTGAAGTACGGCTCCTCCTCCACGTTGGGGGACGTGGACGGAGACGGGCATCTCGACCTGGTGATTACCGGCTCTGGCGACAGGGGTCTAATCTCGACGCTGTACCTGGGGGACGGGAGCGGGGGGTTTAGCGAGGCGGATGCGGGGCTGACCGGCGTGGAGGAGGGTTCCTCCACGCTGGGAGACGTGGACGGGGACGGGCATCTCGACCTGGTGATTACCGGCTCTGGCTACAGGGGTCCAACGTCGACGCTGTACCTGGGGGACGGGAGCGGGGGGTTTAGCGGAGCGAATGCGGGGCTGACCGACGTGGCGTACGGTTCCTCCACGCTGGGGGACGTGGACGAGGACGGGACCCTCGACCTGGTGATTACCGGCTCTGGCGACAGGGGTCCAACGTCGACGCTGTACCTGGGGGACGGGAGCGGGGGATTTAGCGAGGCGGATGCGGGGCTGACCGGCGTGGAGCGCGGTTCCTCCTCCACGCTGGGAGACGTGGACGGGGACGGAAATCTCGACCTGGTGATTACCGGCAGCGAAGGATACCGGGATCCATCGGCAACGCTGTACCTGGGGGACGGGAGCGGGGGATTTAGCGAGGCGAATGCGGGGCTGACCGGCGTGGAGCGCGGTTCCTCCACGCTGGGGGACGTGGACGGGGACGGGCATCTCGACTTGGTGATTACCGGCGACGACCAAAACGACAATCCAACGACGACGGTGTACCTGGGGGACGGAAGCGGGGGATTTAGCGAGGCGAACGCGGGGCTGACCGGCGTGTGGCTCAGTTCCTCCACGCTGGGGGACGTGGACGGGGACGGAAATCTCGACCTGGTGACTACCGGCCTGGACCAAAACGGCGATCCAACGTCGACGCTGTACGAGAACCTTTCGAGCCAAAATTATCAGGTTGCCTCCGTCACCCGAACGGTCAGCGGCGACGGGACGACCACGTTCGGGGACACGGGCGCCGAGATCCGGTTCGCCGCTTCCACGAGCGGCTCCGGGGACGTGACCGTCCAGCGCTTTTCCAACGGCCCCACCGCTCCGCGCGGCATTCCGGAGGACAACGTGAGCTCCTACCGCTTCGTGATCAAGGCTGGAGGGGACCTGACCGTCGGCGATGGCACCGAGGTGCGCCTCGACGTGAGCACGCTCGACGGCATCGGCGACGCCTCGAACGTGACCGTCTACAAGCGCTCGGTGCGCGGACAGGGGTCGTTCGCTGCGCTCAGCACCTCGTACGACGGAGAGGCCAACGAACTGGTCGCCGAGACGGGCGCGTTCAGCGAATTCGCGCTGGCCAGCAACACCGAGCCGCTGCCCGTGGAGCTTGCCGCCTTCGAAGCGAACACGACCGACGAGGAGGCGGCGGTGCTCCGGTGGACCACCGCCTCGGAGACGAATAATGCCGGCTTTGCGGTCCAACACCGCGCCGACTCGACGGGGGCC
>PXSX01000297.1 GCA_003022655.1 Bacteroidetes bacterium QH_1_64_81
GCCGCCGTGGTGCAGAAGGACCTCGCAGACGCGACCGGAGCAGTGGACGCGCAGCGCCGGGCCGCCGATCTGTTGTACCGATGGATGCAGAAGGTGCAAGGGCAGGGGCAGCGCGAGCAGATCTTTCAGGTGGCGCGCCACGCGGCGCAGGCCTATGAGGCCGTCGTCGAACGGCGCCCCGACGACCTCGACGCCCGCACCCGGATGGGGGAGACGTACCTGCTCACGAACGAGCCGATGCAGGGCATTAAAGCCATTAATGCGGTGCTCGATGACGACTCTACCTTCGTTCCGGCCCGGTTCCAGAAGGGGCTCGCGCTCCTGCAGATCAACCGGCTGGATCAGGCCACCCGGCAGTTCAAGATGGTGCAGAAATATGCGGAGGAGGGGTCGCCCTTTGTCCGTCAGGCCGAGCGGGCCATCGACGTGATCGAGAAGCGGCGGAGCCGCACCTCCTCCGGCGGATCTGCGCCTCCTTCCGGGACCGATCAGTGAGGCAATTTGAGGATGGAACGTTCCAACAAGACGACCGCAGACGGCTGTCTCTCGGGATTGACCCGCGGTCCGCCGTTAGCCGTCCGCCGCCCCGACTACCGTCGGGGAACAGCACGTAGGTCGCAACTTGAGTTTATCCTGCTCACCGATCCTCCGTCGCTATGAATTCAATGATTGAGCGCCTCGATCTGGACCGCATCCAGGATGCGGTGGGCCGTGCGGAGGAGCGAACGGCCGGCGAGGTTGTGCCGGTCGTGGTGCCTCGGAGCGACGACTACGAGGAGGCAGTGTGGCGCGGGGCCGGGGCGGCGATCCTCCTTACGCTCCTGGTCGTGCTGCTGACGCTGCGATTCTACGAGGGGTGGGGGCTCGGGTGGCTTTTTGCACCGTGGGGCGTGGCGCTGTCGGTGCTCGTGGCGGGGACCGTAGGTGCGCTCCTCGCCCGCTACGTCTACTCCCTGCAGCGCCTGCTGGCCGGGAGCGAGCGCCTCGACGACACGGTGCACCGGCGCGCCCTGCAGGCGTTCGTGGAGGAGGAGGTGTTTGACACCCGCGACCGGACCGGCATCCTGCTCTTCGTCTCGCTCCGCGAGCACCGGATCGAGGTCCTCGGCGACACCGGCATCAACCGGCAGGTGGAGCCGGACGATTGGGCCGAAGTCGTAGCGCGTATCCGTCGCGGCATCCAGAACGACAACCTCACGGAAGGGCTCGTGGAGGCGATTGAGACGTGTGGGCGTCTGCTGGAGGAAAAGGGCGTGGACATCCGCCCCGACGACGAGAACGAACTGACCGATACCGTGCGGACGCCGGGGCGTGGGACCGAAGAGGAGGGGGAGTAGGAGGCAGCAGTTTTGCGTATTTCGTATTGCGTATTTCGTAACAGAGCTGGGTAGTGGGCGATTACGAAATACGCACTACGCAATACAAGGCGGTCGTTTTTCTTTGCACCGTGCTGCGGGCAGCCAGCTACAAGCAGTCCTATTCTTTCTCGATCTCAAGGACCAGCCCATCCGCATCCCGGGCAAGGGGGGAGAGCGAAAACCCGAGGTGGTGAATGCCGCCGCGGCCCGGCACCGACGGGTGCTTCATCTCTTCCATCTCAATCAGCTCAATCACGTCCCGGTCCTGCGCGTCGGTCAGCAGGGCGCGCCGGCGGCCCTCCCGCACAGGATCGTCCTCCACGGTCCGCAGCGAGAGCCCGACGAGGTCGACGTAGAACGAGATGGCCTCGTCGAGGTCTGTCGTCATGATCGAGGCATGGTCCAGCTGAACGTCAAGCGCCGTCGGGTCGTCCGGCGTGGAAGAGTCGCGGGGCCTGGTCATGGGTCAGCGTAGATCGCGAGAGGGGCGTCCGAAGGGATCAGGAAACCGGCGCGGGCTCCGAGGAGGGCTGGAATGCCGAGGCGTCGATGTCGAGGCGCTTCATCTTCTTGTACAGGCCCTGCCGGGTGAGCCCGAGCACGTCGGCCGACGCGGTGACCTGGCCGTCGCAGGCCCGAAGCACGCGCTCGATCACCGCCTTCTCGGTGCGGGAAAGCACGTCGTTGAGGGTCTGGTCGGGCTCCAGGATGGCGTCCGGCGCGTCCTCGTGGGACTGAGGCGACGCGGTTCGTTGCGCCCCCTCCACGATGGTGTCCAGAAGAACGTCCAGATCGATTGTCGGGGCCGGCTCGCTCTGCACGTGCACCAGCGCGCGCTCGATCTCATTCCGAAGTTGGCGCACGTTTCCGGGCCAGTTGTAGCGGATCAGCGCCTCCATCGCCGGCTGCGTGATCGACACCAGGGCGGCATCCTCCGAACGCAGGCGGTTCAGGAAGTGGCGGGCGAGGAGCGGGATGTCGGCACGCCGCTCCCGGAGGGGCGGAACGTGCAGCGAGATTACGCGGAGACGATCCCGGAGGGGCTCTCGGAAACGACCCTCCTGGACGCGGGCGTCGAGGTCGGCAGTCGTCGTGGCAACGACGCGGACGTCTACCGCCTCAGCGTCCGTTCCGCTCGCGGGGGTCACTTCTCCTGCATCGAGCAGGTCGAGGAGCGACGACTGAAGAGAGAGAGGCAGAGCATCCACGTCTTCAATGACGAGCGTCCCCCCGTCGGCGGCGTGCACGGCGCCGGGGTGCTGCGTGCCCTCCTCAACGATCCCAAATAATTGGGCCTCAAGAGGCTCCTCCGTTTGGGTAGGATCACAGGAGATCGTCTCCAGCGGCCCGCCGGTCCGTGCGCTCGTCGCGTGGACGGCCCGGGCTACGAGGTGCTTCCCCGCGCCGCTCTCGCCCGTAACGAGCACGGGACTGCGGCTCGGCTGAATCTGTCGGATCGTGTCGGCCACCGCCTGCATCTCGCGACTCTCCGCGACGAATCCGTCGATGGCATCGGTGGGGTCGGCCACTGAGAGGGTAGGCACCGAACGGGCTTCGGCCTCCGCGAGGGCCCGACGTGCCTGCTGCTCGTTTGCGTGGTGGCCCGTCTCGCAGGCCGTGCGATGGGTCCGTCGGAGCCACGTCTCGGACTCGTCGGGACGAGCCTGTTCGGCGAAAATCTCACCGTAAAGCAGAGCGACGCTGGACCGCTGGAGGCCGGGATGGGGCGGGAGCGTCCGATCGCACGCACCGTCGAGCAACGACAGGGCGCGGTCCGACGCTCCCCGATGTAGGGCAACCCGCGCACGAAGCACCTGGAGGGGACGCTCTGCAGACGGATCGTCCGGCAGTGAGCCCTCGGCGGCGTCGACGATGTCGAGAGCTTCCGTCCAGTCTCCCTGTTGGCACCGGGCGCCGACGTGGGCCCGCGTGGCCAGAAGGAACGGATCAGAAGCGATAGAATCTCCCTGCCGGAGCAGAGAGACAGCCGTTTCCGCCGCATCGATGATGGCAGCAGGGTCGGCTTCGCGATCGTGCTGGAGGGCGGCGGCGTGGGCGGCCACGCGTCCCTGGGCTCGGCGGTCGTCCCACGCTTCCGCGATCGAGCGAAAGGCGTCTACGTGCTCCGCCGCTTGCTCGTACTGCTCCGCAAATCGGTGGGCCGGAATCCGGAGTTCATGGAGCCACCGCTCCGCCTGCGCGTCCTGGAGTTGGTCGAGGAGGGAGGCTGCGTCGTCGAGCACGCGCCGCATGAGTCCGTATTCTTCGAGCGCACAGTAGGCGTTGGCCCGCCCAAGCAGCGCCCAGCCGCGCCCGACCGGGTCGTGGATGGACGCGAAGAGCTCCCGGCTTTCCTTCAGCAGGTGCAGGGCTCGCGTCGTCTCGTCCACCGTTGCGGAACGGCGTGCGTGGGCCCAGCCCCGCCACAAGGCCACCTCGGCCCGTACACAGGTGCACGAGTCATCGACCTCGTCCGTGGACGGCATCAGCTCGAACGCCCGCTTGGGGCGGTCCCGATGGGCGACCTCGACACGCGCCATCAGCCCACGGAGCAGAATCTGCCCCGTGTGGGCGGCCGGCGCCGTCACCGAATCGAGCAACGGCGTCACCATGTCCGCCACGTCCGCCGCCCGCCCGTCGGCGAGGAGCGTGGTGGCCATCGCAATGGTTCGCGCGTGTGTCATTGTCGAGTTTCGGATTGCGAATGTCGGGTTATCGAGCACCGAGACGAAATCGAAACTCGAAATTCGACATTCGAAATTGTCTACATGAAGCCGAGTTCGAGGCGGGCCTCTTCGGACATCATCTGCGGGGAGAAGGGGGGCT
>PXSX01000298.1 GCA_003022655.1 Bacteroidetes bacterium QH_1_64_81
ACCGGGCGTACCAGAACGAACAGGTCGTCGTCGAATACCGACTGTTCTACCGGCCCGGCGTCCGGCTCCGGCACAGCCGCCTGGCCGACTCGTGGAACGCCCCGGGCTTCTGGCGCGAGGAACTGAACGTGGCGTCCCGCCCCACGCCGCAGCCCCAACGCGTCGACGGGCAACGGTACGAAACGGTCGTGCTAAAGCGAGTGGCCCTGTTTCCGACGCGACCCGGCACGCTCAACGTCGACCCTCTTCGCATCGAGACGGAGGCGCAGGGGACGATGCGGATGCGGGAGGGCGGTCCGGCCCTGCGGGGCCGCTTCGAATCGGTTCGGCTTGCCTCTCAGAGCCTCTCCCTGACGGTCCGTCCGTTGCCCGCGTCGGCTCCCGCCTCGTTCGAGGGGGCCGTGGGCCAGTTTTCGATGACGGCTCGGGTGGACACCCCTCGCGCGACGGTCGGCGATCCGGTGTCCCTGACCGTACAGGTGCAGGGGACCGGCAACCTCACTACGCTCTCCCCGCCGCGCCTCGACGTGCCGTCCGCCATCGAGGCGTACGAGCCGACCGTCGAGTCCGACCTCGAGCGTAACGGGCGGCAAATTCGTGGCGCCAAGACCTTCACCTACACGCTCACGCCCCGATCCGGGGGGCGCCATGCCCTCGCGCCGATCGAGTTCTCGTACTTCGATCCCGAGGCCGGGCAGTACCGGACGCTCCGCGCCGAGGGCCCGGTCCTGGACGTGTCGGGCGAGGCGGCGCCGCGGGCGGTGGGCCGGACGGGCGAGGGGCTGCCGGTGGGCGACATCGCAGCCCCGATGAGCGCGGAGGCGGGGCACTGGGTCCGGACGGATCGGCGGTCCCTGTACCGCCAACCGTGGACCTACATGGCCCTTCTCCTTCCCATTCTTCTGGCGGGCGGCGGAATCGTGTACCGCCGCCGATGGCAGACCCTCGGATCGACGAGCAGCGGCGCGTCGGACGGTGCGCCGGGGGCGGTGCAGGATCGGCTTCGGGACGCGCGCCGCCATCTCCAGAACGGAGTCGAGGCAGACTTCTACGATGCCGTCGAGCAAACCCTTCGTGCCGTTCTCGCTGAGCGGTTGGGGCTGGACGGGCCCAACGCGACACGGGCGACCCTCGATCGCCACCTCACCCGTCACGAGGTCCCGGACGACCTTCGGGAGGCCCTCTACGAATTGCTTGATCGCTGCGGGGAGGCACAGTACGCCCCCGGCGCCTCCGCAAGCCCCATGCGTTCTGTGCTCGACGAGGCGCAGGCCGTGCTCCGTCGGCTCGACGAGCACCTTCCCGCCCCGAGGAAACGATCTATGACCGCATAACCCGCAGTGCCCGCGACCCGCCGCCGTCCCAACTTGCATCTGTCGAGTCTCTCCTCCACGTGTCGTCTCGTCCTCCTCACTGGCGGGCTTGGGCTGCTCGTCGCCTCCGCCGCGGCACAGGTGCCGGTTACGCGAGTGTCGCGCTGTACCACAACCTCGGGAACGCCTACGTCCGGCTCGGTCGCACAGGACCGGCCGTCTGGGCCTACGAGAAGGGGCGGCGCCTTCGGCCCAATGATCCTCGTCTCCGGCATAACCTGGAGCACGTTCGCCAACAGGCGGGACTCCCCCAAACGGGCCTGCCGCCGCGGGGCTTCGCGGCCCTCGTGACCGGGTGGTCCTCACTGCTCCTGTTCGGCACGGGCGTGTTGCTCCTGAGTGCCGGGCTCCTCGGAGCGGTGTTCTGGAGGGCGCCGGATCGGACCCTGGCGTGGCGTGCCCCAATCAGCTGGGGACCGGTCGCCATGGGTGTGCTCCTCGTAATCGTAGCGCTGGGCACCTCGTATGTGCAGGCGCACGACCATCCGGCCGTCGTGATGCCCGAGTCGGTCCCGCTCCGGACGGCCCCCGCCGAAACAGCGACGCCCGACACGACGATTGGGGCGGGCACCATGCTGGAGATCCAGTCTGATCAGGAAGACTGGGCCCGCGTGCGGCTGCGAGACCATTCTGAGGGATGGATGCGGACCCGCACGCTGGGCGAGATGTAGGAAAAAAGGGGGAAACCGAACCTGAGAACTTTTGCCGCGTAGAATGACATATCTCGCACATGTTCTGAGGTACTGATGCCCTCGTCCTCGGCGATGGACGGAGGGGCTGACGGAACGCGTCGAGCATCTCGATAGACCCGGACCCGCACCAGACGCCTAGATTTTGCCATGCCCACTGGCCACTTTACGATCGGCGACCTCTCCTTTTCGTACGACGGCGACCTGGAGGAACTGGCTCACTGCCAGGAGATTATCCGCGAAATTAAGCGGGTGGAGCAACGGTTGCGCCGGGCGTCGGGGTCGCAGAAGGTCGTCTTAATCTACGACCGCGACCTCGAGGGGGAGCGCGGCACCTTCAACAAGATGCGACTGCGCACCTACGACGACGCGCGAAACTATACCCTCGACATCGGGGTGACGGACAACAACCCGCTCGGCATCTACGTGGGGTACGATCAGAATATTGAGGTCTATGATCGGGATCAGGAGGAGACGTGGCAGATCGATCCGGCGGGGAACCGCGTCAACTCGTCCGAGGAGCAGGCTGAGTCCTCGGAGCGGGACGAGAAAACGGCTCAGGGATCGGGCACGTCCCATGAGCCCCCTGCGTCGTCGGCCCGTCCCACCGATCAGCCAGCCGAGGCACTCTCCTCCTCCGACACGAGCACGGAGGGGCCGTCTCAGGCTGAGATTGAGCGGGCGGCCCAGGCCCTCCAAAACCGCCTGAGCGGGCACCCGCCGGAGCAGTTGGTGGGCGAGACGACGATTCCGGACGGGCCGCTCGGAGAGAAGCTCAAGGGCTTCGCCCGGTACTGTGGGCGCGACGAGGGCTACCTGTCCCGCGTCCTCGACGCGGTCGGCGTTTCGGCCGTGGGTGAAATCACAGTCGGGCAGGTCCCCGACGTGATGGACCTGATCAAGGATGAGGAGATGCTTCGCCAGAATGAGAGCTTCGAGCCCGACGATGACCTCCCCTTCTAAGACCCTGTTTTGATTCTGAATCGGTCAGCGAGAGCGGGATTTGACGGAGGAAGGCTGGGACTCTCTCCCGGCCTTCCTTTTTTCTTTTTTCTGCTCAGTCCTGCCTCCACCCCGAACGCCCTTTCGAGTCTGAGGTCTCGTGGAATCGTCAACGAGAGCAAAACCAGGGGCGTTGCAGTTTCGTTTGCAGATTCTTGCTTTTCCCTCAGACCCTTTCTGTTGAATGCCCGTTTCGGCAAGCGTATTCTGTAAAAGACATTTTTGACGATTATCCCCTACGGGGTCCACTGTACTGCCGAGACAGCCCAGTCTGATGAGCATCGCCTCCTATTTATCTAAAGACATCGAGACCTCCGTCGAGTTTGAAACGTTCCGGGACGCCTTCCGCGAGAAGCTGCACAAGGCGTTCGCAATGCGTGGCGACTTTGACGAGATCAGCACGCAGCGTGGCCTTCCGCCGTTCATGATGCGGGAGATTCAGTCGGTCACCCCCCTTTCGGTCTTTATCCCCGAGGAGTATGGCGGGCGGGGGGGGCACGTGCACGAGTGCCAGGCCATCCTCGCGGCGGCCTCCTACGAGTCCCTTGCCCTGTCGCTCACCCTCGGGATCAACGGGGCCCTCTTCCTGCAGCCCCTCACGAAGTACGGGTCCGAATCCATCAAGGGCCCTATCTTCGACCGCTTCCTTGAGGAGAAGAATCTGGGTGGGCTCATGATCACGGAGCCCGACTACGGGACCGATGCCCTCAGCATGCAAACCTCCTACACGGAGGAAGACGACGCGTACCACCTCGAGGGCACCAAGCACTGGGCTGGCCTTACGGGCTGGGCCGACTTCTTCCTCGTGGCGGCCCGACGGCAGGGGGCAGACGGCGACCTGGGTCGGGACATCGACTTCTTCGTGGCCGACATGAACCGGCCCGAGCAGATGATCGAGGTGGAGGAGTTCTACGAGAACCTCGGGCTCTACATGATTCCGTACGGGCGCAACCACGTCGACATTCGAGTGCCGAAGGCGCACCGCCTCCAGCCGGAGAGCACGGGCATCAAGATGATGCTCGACATTCTGCACCGGAGCCGGATCGAGTTTCCCGGCATGGGCATGGGCTTTCTGAAACGCATTCTCGACGAGGCCCTGGAGCACTGCCGGGAGCGCTTCGTGGGGGGCAAGCCGCTCATCGAATACGATCAGGTGCGTCAACGCATCGCGAAGCTGCAGGCGGCCTACACGGCGTGCTCGGCCATGTGTCTCCACACCAGTGAGCACGCCCACACCGACAACAATCTCGCCGGGGAGGCCCTCTCGGCCAACGCCGTGAAGACGGTCGTGACCGACCTGATGCAGAACGCCGCGCAGTCGCTTCTGCAACTCACGGGCGGAACCGGCTACCGGCTCGATCACGTGGCGGGCCGCTCGGTGGTCGACAGCCGCCCGTTCCAGATCTTCGAGGGCTCGAACGATGTGCTCTACCAGCAAATCTCGGAGTCGGTGCTCAAGTCGATGCGGAGCCTGGAAGAGAAAAACCTGTACGCCTTCCTGTCGGACTACGAGATGACCCACCGAGCCGCTGACTACTTTGAGGATACCCTCGACTTCGAGGTGGACCTCTCGCTGCCACAGCGCAAGCTTGTGGAGCTCGGCCGCATCCTGGGCCGTGTCATCTCGATGGAATTGACCATCGAGCTGGGCGACCGGGGCTTCCG
>PXSX01000299.1 GCA_003022655.1 Bacteroidetes bacterium QH_1_64_81
CCCCGCCGCCGCTGGCGATGAGCACGTCGATGGACTGGTCGGGCCGCACGTACTGCGCGTAGGCCTGATAGACAGAGGCGGCGGTGAGGAGCGTGGCCGTGGCCATCGTGTCCTCGGGGGAGAGGCCACGCGATTGGGAAGCGTTCAGCAGGCGATCCACGTAATCTGCGCCGAAGTCGTCGCGACCGGTGGACTTCGGCGGCTTGCGGCGGAAGAAGGGCCCCTCCAGCAAATCGGCGAGCAGATCGCGGTCCGGGGTGCCGGCGGCCGCGTGTTGCCCGTCCCGGTCCATTGGAGCATCGAAGAGCCGGTCGGCGAGGGCGTCGATCACCATGTTGGCTGGGCCGGTGTCGAAGGCGCGCACCTCGTCCGGCGTCCCGCCCGCTGGCAGCACCGTGAGATTGGCGATGCCGCCCAAATTGAGCAGGCCGCGGTGCTCGTCTGCGTCGGTGAAGGTGACGTAGTCGAAGTACGGCACGAGCGGGGCGCCCTGCCCGCCGAGTGCCATGTCGGCGGGGCGAAAGTCGCCCACGACGGGGACGTTCAGCCGGGTGGCAAGGGTTGACGGGTTGCCGAGCTGGAGCGTGGCCCGCACTCGCGCCCCCGCACAGTCTGCCGGCTCGGGGAGGTGGCACACGGTCTGCCCGTGCGATCCCACGAGATCCAGTGCGTTGCGGTCCATGTTTGCCTCTGCCAGCACGCGGTCCACGGCCTCGGCGTACGTCTCTGCAAGACGGGCGTCGAGACGGGTCAGGACCTGGACCGACGACGAGTCCGGGTCTGTACTTTGGCGCGCGGCGTCGACCCCGTCGAGCGAGGTGCCGGACATGAGCCCGACGACCGTTCGGGGCGACTGGCGGTGGAGGTCGAGAAGGACGTCCATAGTCGGGGTAGTTGAGGGACGAGGAGCGCGGGAGAATGGGGAAAATGTGGGAGCGTGGGGCGTACGGGTGCGAAGGTGCGGACGTATGAAGGGGTGGAGGTGTAGGGACGCGTGACATGTTGCACGCGGCATGTGATACGCTCGAGCTCCCACGCTTTCCAACCCCACGCTTCCACGCTATCCGCATTTGCTCCTTCCTGACATCTGTGCCCGCACTCGTCAGGAGGGTTCGTCCATGTCGTCGGCTTTCTCGCGCATCTCGGCGGCTTTTTCTCGAAACTCCTCAGCCTGATCGGGCTCCTGCTCGGCGAGCTGCGCGTAGATGTGAGCAGCCCTTTCGTAGTCGCCCTGCCCTTCGTGGATCCGGGCCAGCGTCTCCGACACAACCTCTCCCGGGTCGTCCTCGTCCAGGGCCTCCGCCCCAGTCTCTTCCGAGGACGGCGGGGGGGCATCCGCCGCAGCGTCCGGGTCGGTATCGATCCGGGCCGACTGCAGCTTGTCGATGAGGCGGTCGAGATCGTCGGCGTCGCCCTCGTCTTCGAGTTGCTCGATCTGCTCCTCAGGGGTCGCCGACTCTTCGGGGGAGGACGGCGGATCGGCGGACGAGACGTCGTCGGCCAAGCCCGGACGCGCCCCGCCCTGGCGGGCCTCCCGCTCGGCCTGGCGCCGCAGCTCCGTCAGCCCAGACGCCCCTTCCGTCGACGACGATTCGTCGTCCTCGTCTGCCGGTTCGCGCTCTTGGGCCTCCTCTTCTGGGGAGGCGTCCGCCGTCATCGGGCCCGCGGGTTGGGCGTCGGGATCGGGGAACTCGGCGAGCGGCAGGGGCTCGTCCCCGTCTTCGATGCCCTCGATGCGCCGGAGGACTCGACGCTTTCCGGTCTCCGCAGTCGGGCTGTTCGGCATCAGGAACTGCGCATCCGCCCACGCCTCTAGGGCTCGGCCCCAGCGTTGCTGGGCCTCATACGCATGGGCCAGCAGCACGTGCGCCCCGAGATGGGCCGGCAGTGCGGCCACTTTTCGTTCAAGGACCTCGACGGCCGCCGTGTAGTCCTTCTGCTCAAGCAGATCGAGAGGCTCCTGGAGGTCGGAAAGAGACATGGCAGGAGGGGACGGTTCGCTGGTAATTTCCGAAGGGTTGTTTTGCGGACGAGCAATCGTCCGGCTATGTCCATTCCGCCGTGATGCGTGAAGGCGTGAGGGGAACGACCGTCTCTCGAATCACCTTCTCATATGCTGCACGCCGACATGCGAGACGCTCCTTTCTTTCTGTCCGGAATCCTACGGGTGGCGGCGTACCGGAACGCACCGGCGAGCACATCTCCCGGCGGGGAGAACCGCTGCTCGTGCGCGGGTGCAGCCCTACGGGCACCCCGCGCCTTTGTTACCGTACCTCTGGAATCAGGACGCAGGCGAGGAGGCCGGAGCGGACACCGTCTGGCCCCGGCGCACCGTGAGGACCTGCCGCAGGCTCGAGGCCGTCACCAAAATGAACCCGAGCGCGAATAGGGCCTGGAACGGGATGGCCGCCCACTCGCCGAGCGCAATTGTGACGCCGAGGCCCGCGGTCGAATACAGGGCCAGCCCCAGCTCCCCCCACACCACTCCCGGCAGCTCGGCGATGGCGTAGCGGCTCTCCCACCAGCTGTTGTCCGACGCGGCGCCATACTTGGGCGTGCGGATGAATGCAGTGTCCGTGCCGCGGAGGGCCTGCCAGACGGCGTTCGTGTTGCTGAGGGCGAGCCCCATCGTGCCGGCCATGAAGGCGGGAAAGAGGCGGAAGCGGTGCAGCCACTCTGGGTGAAGCACCCGCTGGGCGAAGAGCTGGGCGAGAAAAAACCCGGCAAAGCCGAACAGGCCAACGCCCATGATGGCGAAGTAAACCTCCCCGGGCCCGTGCCCGATGCCTTTCAGGAGCAGCAGGGGGGCGTGCGTAAGCACGGCGAGCAGGATGAAGGGAAACGCAAAGTGGGCCGTGAGGTGAAACGTGCCCTCCAGCTTCACCCGCCACGGCTGGGCCGACCGCCAGAGGCGCCCCGTCAGCTTCAGGGCCGTTTCCACACCCCCCTTCGCCCACCGAAATTGCTGGGAGCGAAGCGCATTCATGTCCGGCGGCAGCTCGGCCGGGGCTTCCACGGTCGGCACATACTCGAAGTCCCACCCCTGGAGCTGGACCCGGTAGCTGAGGTCGAGGTCCTCGGTCAGCGTGTCATGCTCCCACCCCCCGGCGTCCTCGATGCAGGCGCGGCGCCAGATGCCCGCGGTCCCGTTGAAGTTCATGAAGCAGCCCATCAGTTCCCGCACTCGCTGCTCGATGGCAAAGTGGGCGTCGAGGCCAAACGCCTGCACCTTGGTCAGCAGCGAGTTGTCCCGGTTGATGTGCCCCCAGCGGGCCTGGACCAGGCCGAGGTCCTCGTTCCCAAAAAAGCGCGGCACCATGCGCCGTAGGAAGTCTGCCTGGGGCACAAAGTCGGCGTCGAAGATGGCGACGAGGTCGCCCCGGGCGAGGCGCAGGCCGTTGGCCAGGGCGCCGGCCTTGTACCCG
>PXSX01000300.1 GCA_003022655.1 Bacteroidetes bacterium QH_1_64_81
AAGGAGGACTCCTTGACAGGGGCCTCGGTGAACGGTCGCCCCGTGCCTTGGGTCCCCTGCGCGATCTTCACGTCCTGCGCTCTACCGGGCCTCCGGCGTTGTCGCCTCCTCCGACCGCGGCTCGTCGCCCGCCCCCTCCTCCCCGTCCTCCGACACCTGCCGCAGGGCCTCCGTGTGAGGACGCGGGCGGGTCACCGTAACCGGCTCGGGCTCAAAGCACTGGCGGCACCGCGGCTCGTAGGCCTCCGTGGCGCCCACCAGCACGCGGCCCTCCCCCGGCACAATGCGCTGCGAGTGGTTGGCCGGCGCGCCGCAGACGACGCACACGGCGTGCAGCTTGGTCACGTGCTCGGCCGCCGCCATGAGCTGGGGGATGGGATCGAACGGCTCGGCGCGGTAGTCCGTGTCGAGCCCTACCACAATCACGCGGTGGCCCTCGTCGGCAAGGGCCTGGGAGATCGGAAGGAGGTCGTCGCCGAAAAACTGTGCCTCGTCGATGCCTACGACGTCGGCCTCGTTCACCAGCCCCTGAATCTCGGTGGGCGCGTCGACCGGCGTAGTAGTGACGGAGTTCTCGTTGTGGGACACCACCTCGTCGTCGCTGTACCGCGCGTCCAAGGTGGGCTTGAACACCTCCGTGTGCTGCCGGGCGATGCGGGCGCGGCGGAGCCGGCGGATCAGCTCCTCGGTCTTGCCGCTGAACATGGACCCGCAGATGACCTCGATCCAGCCGGTGGTGCGGTCGCGGTCGACGATGTGGGGTTCGAGGGCGGACATGACGGAAGAGGCCTGATGCACGACGCGTACAGGTCCCGGGGATTTCCTCAGAATAGCGTCGGAAAGCACGTGGCCCCGGAGAACGCCCACGACCGGACTCTGGGCGACTTTACGGGCGGAGGACCCAGCGGGCGGGCATCGCCTACGCTCTCTTGAATAATCCCGACCTGCCCGGTCCATGAATCAAGAGTCGTCGGCATGGGCCGTTCGCTGAGCGCCTCGCACGATGGACGCGATCAGGTATGCGGTGTACAGAAGAAGCCCACCCGTGGCGGCGTCGCCGAGCGTGTCGGGGTGAAGCGAGGGATGCAGCGCCGCATGCAGCTCGCGCGGCGGGGCCAGCCAGTCCTGGCAGGCGGCCGTCCCGGGGCTCCAGAGGCAGCGAAGGGCGGGCAGGGTGAGCAGCAGGCTCGCCCCGCAGAAGATCGTGGCCGCCCCGCGCCAGCGCCGAAACCACTTCGCGACGCCGCGCGACTCCAGGGACGTCTTCGCTGCTCCAAACACCGCGTCGCCGTACTGCAGCGCGAGGGCGATGCAGATGAGGGCCGCGTTGCCCGCGACGAACGCCACCGGGCGACCGCCGATCATCAGGTAGACCGTAATCATGAGGAGCGAGGAGGCCCGCCAGTAGGCCAACAGGTGCCCTCGCACGGCAGGTCGCCGCGCCGATGCTGCGAGCAGTCCGAGTGGGGCAACCACGAGCAGCAGCGTGGCGAAAACGAAGTCGAGGCGGATGAGGAGAGCGTACACGGAACCGCGTTGACGACTGCGACTGACATTCTCCGCACACGACAAACGCCCCGGGCGACTCACGTTCCCCGGACGACTTCCAATCGGTCCATCCATGCTGGAGAGGTGACGGATCGCAACCACTGCTTCCGGCAGGACACCGGCTCGGGCGATACAAGTACGGTAGAGCGGACAGAAGCAGGGTGAGTAGCGAGCCGAATCACGGCGTAGCGGGGGCCCGCTGTGCTCCCTGGCTCTGTACCGTCAAGCGGAGCAGCATTCCCAGCATGCCCACCAAAAGCAGGGTCATTCCTAGAAAGGCTGTCCCCCACCCAAAGAGATCGGCCACAACCCCGATCACGACGCTCCCGCTGGCTCCAAGGACCATGTAGACCGTCCGGATGAGCCCAAAGCCCGCGCTGCGCTCGTGCTCATCCAGGTGGTCCATGAACTTCGGCATGAGGGCCGCGCCCCAGCCCATCGAGAGCCCCGCGCAGGCAACCGCCACCGCGGCGGTCGCCAACCCCGTTCCGGCCACCAGGAGCCCGTACCCCACGATGCCCACCCCCACAGAAAGACTCGCTGCCGCGTCTCGCCCAATGCGGTCGGACAGCGCCCCCAGGCCGGGCTGGGTGACGCCCTGCACGAGGAAGTACGCCGAGAAGAGCGTTCCCGCCGTGGCCTCCGAGTAGCCGTGGTGGGCCACGAAGAAGGTGGGCAGGAAGGACGCCGTGGCCTGCCAGACGAACATGCCGACGGCGGAGAGCACCATGGTACGGGCGATGGGCGGACGGCGGAGCAGTTCTACGAGAGGACCCACCCGGAAGCGACTCCATACCGACTGCTCGGGCCGTACCGGCGGCCGGGCCCGGACTACGTAGACCACGAGGCCCGCGACGGGAATGGCGAAGAGCGTGCCCAGGGCGAGCGCCCATCGCCAGCCCATCCACACGCCCACCGCCCCCGCCGCCATCGGGACCAGCACGCCCGCCACGGGTGCCCCGGCCGTGTGAATGCCGATGGCCGTCCCGATCCGGTCCGTGGTCCGGGTCAGAAGGGATGTGGCCACGCTGTAGTGGAGCCCCGCCAGGGTGCCCAGCACGGCCGTCCCGACCAGAAACACAGGGTAGGACGGAGCCAGGGCCAGGAGCGTACTCGCCACCGCCGTGCCGCCCACCGCCACGAGGATGATGCGCCGTTCGCCGTAGCGGTCGGCCAACAATCCGCTCGGAAATTGCGCCAGGGCGTACCCCAGCCACATGCCCGTGAGGGCGAGACCAATCGCACCGTTGGGCACGGCAAACGCATCGCTGATGAAGGGCACGACCGGACTGATCACCAGCCGACCGGCCATGGTGGCGAAAAAGGCCAGGGTGCACGCCCCGAGGACGGCTCCCTGATGCGACCAGAGTGTCATAGACGAAATGGGGATTGAGTTCGGGAGAGCAATGACGGACGACGCCCCCACGGGACATCGGACCCTGTACAGCTCGGCGATGCCCCCACCGCCATCTTCGGGACGATGGCGGTAGGCAAAAGGGCCACGAGGCATCCGGGGGCTGCGTGGTTACGGCCCAGGCCGCTAGGAGCCCGGGCAAAATATTACTATTCGTTCGCAAAAACCGATTGGCTACGAGGGCGCGCCAAAAGGGCAGATCGGAGCCGGATTTCGGCATCAGAGACCCGAATCGGCCCACTTTCCCTTCCTCCATGAGTGGTAGTGGCGTTCCCTCGGGGCCGTTTCATGGAGTTTTTCGTTCGAACCGATCGACACTATCGATCGGTTACTACAAGTGCATTTCGCCGGACGTGTCTTTCGCGCGTGCATCCCCAATCTCCACGACGTTCCCTGTCCGCTATGGAGCTCCGACACCTCCGATACTTCACGGCCCTCGCCGACGAGTTGCACTTCGGTCGGGCGGCGAACGCCG
>PXSX01000301.1 GCA_003022655.1 Bacteroidetes bacterium QH_1_64_81
GGCCCCGAAGAGTGGCTCCTCGTCCGACACGTAACCGACAGGGACCCGGCTCCGAGATTGCCGTGTACTGCTCGTATCCATCGACGCCTCTTCCGCCATGTCCCAAGAGCGCCCGACTGAGCGTCGCGAGCCCCACGATCTGAACTGGTTTGGGAAAACGGTCTACCTGGGTGGGACGATGCTCCGACTCACGGCGAACTTGGTCGACGCGACGGCCGATCGGGTCTCCAAGATCGCCGCCGAGTCGAAGGAAGCGCTTGACCGCGAGCTCGACCCCAATGTCGAAGATGCCCGGGTGATTGAGGAATACTCCCGCTCGGATCCGTCCGAAGAAGAATGAACTCGTCCCCCTCCAGAGGGCGATCTCTTCGTGTCTCCGCTCTCATGGATCGGTAACGGATCATCGAAGAGAACGACCTCATCACGGAGATGGTGCTCGGCTGGGCCCCTCCTCTACCTGGACCGATCAGCACGTACGTCCACACCGCCCGGCTCCTGGTGCGGATCCAATAGTGGAACAGGGGGGCACTGCAGGAAATGTGCTCCTGGGGGAGTTAGGGCGCAGAGGGCACGTGGTTTTGAATGGCCGTCTCCAGGTCATCCCGCTTGAAGGGCTTGGAGAGAATGCCGTCCACTTCATCGTGGGCAGTTTCGGTTTCGGTGTAACCGGTGAGCAGAACAATGGGCAGGCTGGGGCGCCTCTTTTTGATCTTTCGGGACAGCTCGGCCCCCGTCATCTCGGGCATTCCGAAGTCGGTGAAGACGACGTCGTAGTCGTTCTCGGTGAACATCGAGAGTGCCTCGGCGCCCGACGACGCCTGGTCGACTTCATGCCCATTTAGCGTCAGAAGCCGGGTCACAGTCGATCGAACCATCTCCTCGTCGTCGACCACGAGGACCGACACCCCTCCGGACGCCGTCTCCGCGGGCTCGGCCGACGGTTTCTCGACCGGCGGAAAGGCAAGGGTGAATCGCGTTCCGCTTCCCGGCTCGGAGGCCACGTCGATCTTCCCTTCGTGCTCCTGGACGATACCGTAACTGGCCGCCAGGCCCATTCCGGTTCCCTCGTCTCCTTTCGTGGTGAAGAGAGGCTCAAAGATATTTTCCTGGATTTCGTCGGTCATGCCAATTCCAGTATCGCCCACGGTGGCGCAGACCCGTCCTTCCTCACTAACGAAGGTCTCGAACTGGAGCGTGCCGCCCTCCGGCATGGCCTGGACGGCATTGAGGATGAGGTTGACGAACACCTCCCGAAGTTCGGAGGCGGCACCCAAAATGTCCGGGACGTCCTTGAGGGCGGTCTTGACCGAAATCTCGATGCCCTCCTGGCGAGGTTCGTTGTACCAGTAGGGTTCCGTGAGCGTAATGCATTCCTCAATGAGGTCCGTCAGGTCGACGGGCCCAAAGTGCTGCTGCGTGTCGTCGCGGATGTACCGCTGAATCTTTTCGATGAGGGCCGCGCCGTCCTCCGCAGCTGTTTCGATCGACTCGATCGAGGTGTGAATGGAATCACTCAAGGGTGCGTGCTCCACCTCCTCCTTGAGGAGTTCGATGTGGCCGACGAGGCCGCTCAGCAGGTTGTTCAGGTCGTGGGCCACCCCCATCGTCATCCGCCCAAGGGTCTGCATCCGATGCCGCTGGGTTTGGCTGAGCATCCAGGAGGGCGGCTCCGCCAGCACCTCCCCACTTGCCGTGACGGCCCGGAAATTCTCGGTGTCTTCCTCCGAGTCGTCATGCACAGGAATAAAGTGGAGCAGGATTGGAAGGGGCTCGTCCCGGTGGTGCGTATGGGCCGACACGAGTCGATTCGTCACGAGGGAGCCCTTCCGGGCCTCCAGGACCGCCGATTCCGCCAGGTCCTGGTCCTCGTCGGACAGGTGCGCCCAGGGACGGTCGGTGGTGCCAAGAATGGAGGTCCACGGCTCATTGCAGTGCACCGCCTCCCCCGAAAGCGAAAAGGTGGCCGTGAGGAGCTCGGGTTCGACAGTGGGGAGGGAATCAGAGGATGTCTCGTCGAGAGATGCATGCCCATTTTCCGGACCGAGATCGGCGTCCGTTCCGGCAGGATCCACAGACGCAGTGCGTTCTCCGGGAGAACGGTCTAGCTCGATGTGTTCCTCGAGTGCCTCGAAAAGGCGCGTTGCGTTTTGTGGAGTGACAATGATTCGGCTCTCCAGCCGCGCCCCCGGCACCCCCGGAATGATGCGAATGAAGTCGAACACGAACTCCTCGGGCGACTGCCGGACCATGACCGAGTTCGCGTAGCTCACGTCGGCGGCCTCTTCGTCGAAGTCCACGTCGATTTCCCGCGGATCGTCCGGGAGCCCGTCGAAGTCGGGCATTCGAAGTCGGTCCTTCCGGAGGGAGCGATCAGGAGAACTGCCGGGGCGTTCTGCCTCAGTGCCCATGAACACTTTGGGCAAGTCGGGGGTCGTGTCAGGCATGGAGATCGAGACGCGGCGTGTAGAGGGTGAAGGGAGGCTCGTCGGCTGCCCGCACATCGGCTACGAGGCATTGTTGTTTCCCTGCCCGGCCTTGGCGAGCGCATTAATCAGGTCACTTTTCGTGAGGACCGAGTACCCGTCGTCTGGGCCGTGATCAACGAGGACGGCGCCCGCATCCTCCTCCAAGTAAGCCGACAGGTGGTCGAGGTGCAGGGACATGGGCACGACCGGAAAAGGGGGGCCCATGATTTTGCGAACCGGGGCCCCTCGCGACTCAGGGTTCTCGATGAGGTGATTCAAGATTCCAGTTTCGGTCACGCTGCCCACGACCTCGTGGTC
>PXSX01000302.1 GCA_003022655.1 Bacteroidetes bacterium QH_1_64_81
CAAAGTCGCACGAAGGCGTCCAACACCAGCTCCGCGAGACGTACGTGGAGAACGGTCCGCTCGATGCGTACTACCACAGCCTGCTGTCTCAGGCTGAAGACGACCGCCTGGATGCCGATTACGAATTGTCCCCCTCCTTCACCGCCGAAAAGGCCGAGCAGTGGCTCCACCGCGCCGAGGACTTCGTCGACACCGTCGAAGCGATGTTGCTCGACGCTACCCCGGACGACGACTCGGCCTCGTAAGATGTCGTAATTCGAACGGGAAAAGCCCTCGGGAGAGGAACTTCCGATTGTCCCTGCGGTGGGCAGTACTGCTATACACGTTCCCCTCCACAACTCCCCCGTACGTCTATGTCCGTCGCCCGCGAGGATGTGCTGGATGCCCTGCGAAAGATCGAGCATCCGGACGAGGAGAAGGACATCATTCGGCTCGACATGGTGAAGGACCTCATGATCGAGAACGGCCACGTGGCCTTCACGGTCGTGGTGAAAGACCCGGACGGGCCCTTCGCCAATCAGGTGGAAGAGGCCTGCCGACGCGTGCTGCACGAGGAGGTGAGCCGCGAACTGGCGGTGGACGTGGAGCTCGACAGCGAGATGATCCCGCTCGGCG
Source organism: Bacteroidetes bacterium QH_1_64_81 (assembly GCA_003022655.1). The sequence goes on from PXSX01000302.1 coordinate 616, forward strand.
ACGACCTGATGGTGGGCGACCAGGGCGGCGAGAAGCAGCAAACGAGCGGCGAGGACGGGGTGCAAAACACCATTGCCGTAGCCAGCGGCAAGGGCGGGGTGGGCAAGAGCACCGTGGCCGTCAACCTGGCGATGGCCCTCTCAGAGCAGGGCTACGAGGTGGCCCTCGTTGACACCGACATTTACGGCCCCTCGATTCCGAAGATGATGGGCATGGAGGGCGAGAAACCGCGCGTGAACGACGAGCGGAAGATGGTTCCGCTCGAAAAGCACGGCATCAAAACGCTGTCGATGGGGTTCATGGTCGACCCCGACCAGGCGGTCGTCTGGCGCGGGCCGATGGTGACGAAGGCGGTGCGCCAGTTCCTCGGCGACGTGGACTGGGGCGAGGTCGAGTACATGATTCTCGACCTGCCGCCCGGCACGGGCGACGTGCAGCTCACGATCGTGCAGACGATTCCCCTCACCGGTGCCGTCGTTGTGTCGACGCCGCAGGATCTCGCCCTGGCAGACGCGCGGAAGGGCAAAGCCATGTTCGACAACGTGGACGTGCCGGTGGTGGGCATGGTCGAAAACATGGCCTACTTCTCCCCCCCCGACCAACCGGCCCGCAAGTACTACCTCTTCGGGCGGGAGGGCGCGCAGGACCTGGCCCGGGAGCTCGACGTGCCGTTCCTCGGAGAAGTACCCATCGAACAGAAGGTACGCAAGAGCAGCGACCAGGGAACCCCCATCGTCCGCTCTGCGCCCGACAGCGCCTCCGCCCAGGCCTTCGACGACATTGCCGACCAACTCACCGAGCAGGTGGCCCTTCGCAATGCCGAGTCCGACCCGACGCAGAAGATCGAGATCCTGTACGAGTAGCTCCCTCCAGTGGAAGGACCGGCTCCCGCCTGAAATGCGGCCCCTGTCTCGCCCGAACGGACTGGGAGTACGTCCGTTAGGGCTCAGTGAGTGACCGAAGGACCTCGGCCCACGCCGCCTCACGCAACTGCCCTGCCGCTTTATGTCCGACGACGTGCCCTCTTCTCCCAACTCCGGGACCGGTTCAGATGCGAGCATCGACCCGGAACTGCGCGACGACATCGAGGAAGCCCTCGACACGATTCGGCCCTACCTGATGGCAGACGGGGGATCGGTCCGCCTGCTGAACGTCACCTCCGACTACGTCGTCGAGCTAGAACTGCTAGGCGCCTGCGGGTCGTGTCCCATGAGCACCATGACCCTGCGCGCGGGCATCGAGCAGGCCCTGAAGCGCTCGGTCCCGAAGGTGAAACGGGTCGAGGCCGTCAACGCCGCGACGGCGGCGTAGAGACTGCTCCGCGATCTCCCCATAGCTTCTCCGTTCGTTCTGAGGAGCGCGACCCGCTCCGATCTACTGTTGGACGGACTTCATGCACGAGCGCGGGGAGCCTCTTCTTTCCTACAGGCGCAGGTCCACGCCGAACCGAGCAGTCACGTAGCGGGTCGACGTGCTCGTGCTAAGCTCTGAATCCTCCGTGTTGACGATGACGAGCCGGGGCTCGAAGAAGAAGGCATAGGTGTCGTCGATGCGAAAGGTCGACCCGATCGCCGCGTGAACCCCCCTGTTGGTCGTTGCGATCCGCGGAAAGATCTCGTTCCCCTGATCGCTTCTCGTCCTTGCGAACACGGTTCGGTAAATTCCTACCCCACCCGACACGTACGGATGGGCGTCGCTCTGATTGCGGAGGGTATAGCGCAGTCCAATCGATCCATTCAGAACGTCGAAGTCGCCGCCGTCGACCGTTGACTCCACTGTCAGCTCCTCGTCGATAATTCCAACGTTATCCCCGTTCAACGTGAACCGGTCGTAGCTTCCCTGAAGCACAATCTCCAGTCCCTCGTACAGTTCGATGCCGGCCCCGAGTCCGAGGTCGACCCCGGAATTAAGAACGTTGTTTAATCCATCCGGGGATTGGAAGAAGGCCGCCCCCACGTTCCCCCGCACCGAAACTTGAGGCTGGGCCTCCACGCTGGTGCCAAGCGCGAACGTGAGGAAGACGATGAGAATAACTGTTCGTCGCATGGGACTGAGAGTCTGTTTTAATTTATCTCTCGGGCTCCGAGCGGCCTTGACGGGCTGCAAATCGCCCCTTCACTCGACCGGTAGCCCCACTACAGGCCTCGTTCAGCTTCAAGGAGAAATCGGGGTTGGAACGCTGGAGTCTGTACCGGGGGCATCCGAGACGGCTCCCGACTGTTTGAGAGGCCGAATGTTTTCCGAATGCGGGCGAGGCTGATTCGACTGTTTTTCCTACAGAACATCCCCTCGTTGGATCCCCTCTTCTACTCACCGCCCGACGAACGCTCGTCGCCGTCGTCTGCCTCGTCGTCCGGCGCCCTCTTCTGCATGTGCAAGGTGGGACGGAGCGTGTCGAGCCGGTCCTCGGCGTAGGTTCTGAGCTTTGGGAGGGACGAGTCCGAGGCCCGTAGAAATCGGCGATAGTAGCGGGCACCGGGGGTCTTGTCCCTGTAGGATTCGTCGTAGACCGTCGCCAGGCGAAAGTACAGCTCCGCCCGCTCCGGCTGCAGGCGGAGGCCCGTCTTGTAGGAGCGCACCGCCGCGGCGACGTTTCCACGCCGGTTGTGCGTGGCGCCCAACTGCTCAAACGCCCTCGTGATCGGTCCCTGGGCCTCCCGGGTGATCGTGCGCTGAAGATACGTCGTCGCCCGACGCAGGCTGTCGAGCTTCAGGTACGCGATGCCCAGGTAGAGGGTCGTCCGGGAATGGGTTGTGTCGCGGCGCAGGGACTGTTGGAGCGACGAGAGGGCCCGTGCATACTGCTGGCGTCGCACGTCAATCAGCCCAATCCGGCGAAAGACGGTGGCCGAGGAGTCGCCGGTGGCCAGGGTCTGAACATAGGCGCGACGCGCCGTGTCGAGGTCGTCCGCCTCGAACGCGAGGTCGGCCCGGCGGCGCCACAGCCGCGGGTCGCCGGGCTGGTGAGAAAGGGTCGTGTCGACAAC
>PXSX01000303.1 GCA_003022655.1 Bacteroidetes bacterium QH_1_64_81
GCGGTTCTAGTTCATGATGCGCCGCCTCATTCCGTGTCTCTGCGTCTTCCTGGTGGCTGTGGCCGCCGTTGTGCCCCCCGAGAGCCGGGCCCAGCAGCGCGAAGATCTGCCCGAAGAGATACAGCGCGAACTGCAAGAACGTGGAATGACCGTGCAGGAGGCGCGGCGGCGGATGCAGCAGCTCGGCATCGATCCGTCCAATCCGCAGCAGGCCGCGAAGCGCGCCCGTGAACTCGGCGTGCCGGAGGCTCGGATCCAGTCGTTGCTCAGGGCAGCCGGAACGCTCCAGGACGGACGGGGGGAGCGAGGAGAGATCGAGGCCGAAGCCCCCATCCAGCCGCGCCCCGCGCCCTCAACGCCCGTCATCGTAGGGACGCCCGACGTGAGACCGGGCAGCCTCTCGGTAGACCAGCTCCCCGTGGCCGTCGAGGTACACGTCCCCCTGCAGAGTCAGCAGCGAATTCAGAACGTGCAACCCCTCTTTCGCACGGCCCGGGGCGATTCTGCGAGGGCCCAGAACGTAAATCGAATTCGAGGCACCCCCCTTGAGGGCACGTGGCGGGGAACGGTCGTCATTCCGTCCGATGCCCGCGAGGGCTCGTGGGGCCTCTACGTGACGGTCTCAACGATGGACACGACGACGACCCTCACCACGGGACGCCGCCTCCAGATTTTTCCGGAGGGGGAGCTGCGTGAGGGCCGGCGGGATACGCTCCAGTACTTTGGATACGACACGTTTAAGTCGATTCCTGAGGCCTTCACTCCCCGGCCTACGGGGCCCGCCGACGGAAGCTATATCGTAGACCCGAAGGACGAGCTTCGCCTCACGGTGTGGGGAGGAGCTGAGTTTACGTACGAACTGCAAGTGGATCGGGAGGGCCGGGTCACGGTCCCCAACGTGGGACAGTTCACGGTGGCCGGCAAGCGGCTCGACGAGCTGCGTCAAGAAATGAAGCAATGGCTCTCCCGTAGCTATTCGGGGCTCACGAGCGACCCGCCCACGGTGTTTATGGACCTGAGTCTCACTCGGGTACGCCCCACGCAGGTGTTTGTGATGGGTGAGGTGGGCCAGCCGGGTGGCTACATGGTGAACAGCTACGCGACGGTCTTCAACGCGCTGTACAGCGTCGGGGGACCACTCAAGCGAGGAAGTCTTCGGAACATCAAGGTCATTCGCGACGGGGAGGTCGTCTCGACTGTGGACCTCTACGAACGTCTGATTCAGGGCCGCGGCGCGGGCTCGGTGCAGCTTCGGAGCAATGACTACATCTTTGTGCCCCCCCGCGGCGCGACCGTCGCCATTACCGGGGCGGTGAAGCGCCCGGCGTACTACGAGATGAAGGACGACGAAACGGTGGAGGACCTTCTCGAATATGCGGGCGGGCTCAAGCCGGAGGCGTATACGAAACGTTTTCAGATCAACCGCATCGTCCCGTTCGACGACCGCGAGGATCCCTCTGTGGCCCGACAGGTGAAGGACGCGAGTATAGAGGCCGTGCGGTCCGACACCGCCTCAGTGCCCCTGTCGGACGGAGATCGGGTTCGCATTCTCACGATCGCGGAGTCCTCGGATCCGGCGGTAAAGGCTCGCATCGACGCGGTCGAAGTATCAGGAGCAGTTCTGCAGCCGGGGCAGTACGAGCTGGGGGACGGTGTGCGTACGGTCAAGGACCTGATCGAGCAGGCCGATGGTCTTACGGGCGGGGCGTACCGCGAGCAGGCCGAGCTCGTCCGCATCGACGACACCCTGAATGAGACGACCCGATCTCTCGATCTGAACGCCGCCATGGACGACCAACCGCAGTCCAACGTCGTCCTCCAGCCGGGCGACAGCCTGCACGTCGCCTCCATTCAGAAGATGCGGTCCAAGCGCACCGTTCGCATTGTCGGAGAAGTGCGGGATCCGGGCCCGTACCGCTTTCGGAAAGGCATGACGATTCGAAACCTTCTTCTAAAGGGCGGCGGGCTCACCGACGACGAATATCTCAAGGATGTCTTTCTCGGCCGTGCCGACCTTTTTCGGGTGTCAAGCGACGGGGAGGAGGAGCGGGTCATTCCCTTCCACCTAGGGGAGGCGCTGGAGGGCGAGGGGATGGCGGACCGCCCCCTTCGACCAGAAGACGAAATTCGCATCTATCCGGCTACGGTAGAGCGCCTCGAGGAGCGGTTCGTGACGATTAACGGGGCGGTGCAGGACACCGGGCGGTACGCGTATCGCGACAACATGACGCTCAAGGACCTCATCCTGCAGGCAGACGGCTTCAGAGAAGGGGCGTCCTTGCAGGAGGTTACCGTCACCCGAATGGTGGAAAAACGAGGCGAGGACGGGCTGCGCGCCAACACCCTCGAGGTCCCGCTGATCGAGCGGGAGGTAGATCCCGAGGACGTTAGCTTTTCGGTCAGGGACACGATGCAGGCGATGCGAGCCGCCGATGACTTTGCCCTTCAGCACCGAGATCGCGTCTTTATCCGACAAGACCCCGCGTTTCAGCCCCAGCAGGCGGTCACGGTGAAGGGCGAGGTGGCATACCCGGGCAAATATACGCTCCTGCGCGCCAACGAGCGGCTGTCGAACGTCATCCAGCGGGCGGGCGGAGTTCTTTCCACCGGGTATCTGAAAGGGGGGCGGCTCCGTCGTCCCGAGGATCGAGGAGCGGAGGGCCCCCGGGACCAGCGCTCCAGAGAACAAGTCATTGTCGAGATGAACCGGGCCGTGCGCGGCGACCCGGAGGAAGATGTCATCCTGCGCCCGGGCGACGAGATTGT
>PXSX01000304.1 GCA_003022655.1 Bacteroidetes bacterium QH_1_64_81
GAGGACGAGGAGTTCGCCGACGATAGCACGGATGCGGGCGAGCTCGGCGCCGGCCACAGCGTGACGGCCCTCTACGACGTGATTCCGCGCGGCGTCGAGTCGGAGGTGGACGTGCCGACGGTCGGCGATCTGAAGTACCAGGAGACCCAGCCCAGCGACGCGGCGGAGGCGTCGGACGAGTTGTTGACCCTAAAGCTGCGCTACAAGGAACCAGACGGCGACGAGAGCCAACTCATCGAGCGTCCGCTGACCCAGGAGGCTGCCAACCGGGAGGTCTCGCCCGACTTTTCCTTCGCGGCGGCGGTGGCAGGCTACGGCATGCTGCTCCGCGATTCGGAATACAAGGGATCGCTCACCCTCGACGCCGTGCGGCGCCTGGCCGAGCAGGGGCGCGGGGAGGATCCCAGTGGCACCCGTGCGGGCTTCATCTCGCTGGTGGAGGATACTCGCGGGGTATTGGCTGTGAGCCCACCTGGAAAGGAGGGCAACCCGTCGCAGTAACAGGGGGAACCCGCACGGCAATCGCATCAACACAGGAAGGACTTCCACTATCGCTCCAAACTTGCTTTGGAGCCGATCCGATCGACTGATTGGGACTTTTCGTACAGTCGGAAGTGTTATCCCAACTCCCCGCTGGGGCCGGGTGCAGGGGAACGTCTTTGCTGTCGCGCCTGAACTCTTGAAACCTGTCCCCACCGACGACAACCTCATGGATCCCCCCTTTGAACGTGCCGCCTGCACACTGGTCCCGGAAACCACATACCGATCGAGCGACCCGGCCTCGCCGGTGCGCGTCTGCGTGATCGACCTGGGCACCAATTCCTTCCACGCCATCATCGTCGATGCGCACCCGAACGGCAGCTACCAGGTGGTAGACCGCCTGAAAGAGATGGTGCGGCTCGGCCGGCACGGGCTGGACGCCAACCGCCTCCCGGACGATGCCATGGATCGGGGCATGAAGGCCCTCAAGCGCATCAAACTGCTGGCCGACGGGTGGGACGCGCGAGAGTATCTGTCGTACGCGACGAGCGCCATCCGCGAGGCCATCAACGGCGGCGCGTTCATTCAGCGCGCCCGGGAGGAACTGGGGCTCCGCATTCGTCCGATCAGTGGCGAGCAGGAAGCCCAGCTCATCTTTCAGGGCGTGAGCCGGACCGAGGAGTTTGCCGAGCCGTCCCTGCTGGTCGACATCGGCGGGGGCTCCGTCGAGTTCATTGTCGTCGATAGGGACAGGGTAGTCTTTGACACCAGCCTGAAGCTCGGTGCGGCCCGCATGACCGAGCGGTTTGTGACGACGGATCCTATGTCGCACGATGAGCAGGCCCGGCTGCGGGCTCACTTCAAGTCGGAGCTCGAAGAGGTCTTTTCCGTCTGCCGGGAGCATGGCGTTACGACGATCGTGGGGTCCTCCGGTACCCTGAAGAGCCTCGCCCGCGTGACGCGGGAACGGTTTGCCGCGGAGAACGGATCGGTTTTTCAGCAGTCGTTTCCTGTCGAGCACGTCCGGACGGCCTTGCGGTGGGTCATGCAGTCCTCGGCGCCGGAACGGGAGGGGCACCCGGCCATCGAGCCGAAGCGCGTCGATCAGATTGGGGCGGGCGGTGTGCTCCTCGATACCCTCTGCACCGGGCTCCCGTCCGTTCGGAGTGTAAAGGTCTCGCCGAATGCCCTGCGGGAGGGGATGGTGCTCCACTTTATCGACACGAACTACGCCCGCCTGCAGCAGATGGCGTCGTTCCGGGATCCGCGGCGGCGCAGCGTCCATGAGATTGCATATCGGTTCAAGTGGGAAGAAAATCACGCCCAGCACGTGGCCGCCACAGCTACGTTTTTGTTTGACCTGTGCCGCCCGCTGTATGCGGGGCCGGCCGTCGACGCGGAGCTGCTGGAGTACGCGGCGCTTCTCCACGATCTGGGCTACCTGATTGCTCACGACGAGCACCATCAACACTCGCGCTACCTCATCGAGCACGCCGAGCTCCAGGGCTTTCGGCCCCAGGAGGTGACAATCATGGCGCTGGTGGCCCACTATCATCGTGGTCCCTTTCCGGAGGAGACCGACCGGCTTCTCGAATCTCTTTCTCCGGATCAACGGCAGCGAATCCGTCAACTCGCCGGGCTGCTCCGGGTGGCGGAGGGGCTGGATCGGAGTCACTTCCAGAACGTGGTGGCGCTCCGGGCGCGTCTCACCGACCGCGCGCTTCACCTCTTCCTGGCTACCAAGGGCGATCCACAGCTAGAGGTCTGGGCCGCACAGGAGCAGGGCGCGCTCTTTGAATCGGCCTTCGACCGGGATCTGCACGTAGAGCCGACGGAGATTCCGGCCCACACCAACGGCGAGGCGGTGCCGGCCCAGACCGAGGCGGCGCGGACCGGGGCGTAGCTACTCACGTCTGAGCAGTACGCCGGGACGAGTTCCCGCCAGGGTTTCATCTATGATTAACCGCCCCGAATCTTGCCCCTACGTCGGTGGCGCGTTAGTTTGCGGGTCAGAATTGTCGCCCGATCCATTTCCCGTTTCACGGGTCGAAATCCCGGATCTGCGGCGCGTAGACCGTTTTTTTGCTCAGTCGCTTGGGCCTATGGCCGCACCTTCCATGTTCTTTTTCCTGGCGACGGTGGCCGTGGCCGCCGCCCTCGGGATGTTGATTGCCCGCAATCCCGTGGCGAGTGCGCTCTGGTTGGTGCTGAATCTGTTCTGCATCGCCGGCCTCTACCTGACCCTGAATGCGTCGTTTATCGGCGCCATTCAGATTCTCATCTACGCCGGCGCCATCATGGTGCTGTTCCTCTTCGTCATTATGTTGCTGAACCTGTCGGCCCTGCCGGAGCTCGAAAAGCTCGACTGGCCTCGGATTGGGGGCTTTATCGTGGGCCTCGCCCTCCTGAGCCAGCTGCTGTACGTGGTGGCCCTGGAGTTTGACCTCAGGGTGGAGCCGGTGGGCAGCCAAACCGCTGTGGAAGTGGGCAGTGCAGAAACCCTCGGGAAAATCCTGTTCACCCGCTACGCCCTGCATCTGGAGGTGGCCGGCATTCTGCTTCTCGCCGCCACGGTCGGGGCCGTCATGCTTGCCCAGCGCCGCTTTGAATAAACCTGGTTTTTCGATCAAGTAATCGTCCAATAGCGTCCGCCCCACAACCAACAATCCACAACCAACTGTCAACAAGAAAAATGGAAGTTGCCTTAAACTGGTATCTCGCCCTCAGCGCCGTGCTCTTCACCATCGGCACGCTCGGGGTCCTTTTTCGGCGCAACGCCATCGTGGTGCTCATGTCGGTGGAGCTGATGCTGAACGCGGTGAACCTCACACTGGTGGCCTTTAGTCAGTCTATGGGCGACCCGACCGGGCAGATGCTGGTTTTCTTCTCGATTGCGGTGGCGGCGGCGGAGGCGGCGGTGGGGCTTGCAATTGTGATCGCCATTTTCCGCAGCAAGGTTACGGTGGATATTACCGAAATCAATCTCTTCAAACACTAGCGACTCCTGCACTGTCGTCTCGTCGCTGCGTACGTCCTCGATTCCGGATTTACTGCTGCGCTGATGTCTTCTGCCACGCTGCTCCGTCTCGTTCTTCTCTTGCCTCTCGCCGGGGCAGTCTTAAATGGCGTGGCTCCCCTCTTTTTGAAGGAGTTTCGCACGCGGGAAGGCCTTCTGGGCACGATCGGGACCGCGGTCGTGGCGATTCCGTTCGTGATCGCAGTCTACCTCTTCGTCACCTTCGGCGGGGAGCCGATCGTGGCGGACTACTTTACGTGGATGGCGGCAGGGGACTTGGATCTGGCCTTTGCCTACCGGATCGACGAGCTGTCGCTGATCATGACGCTCGTGGTGACGGGCGTGGGCGGGGTCATTCATCTCTACTCGATCGGGTACATGCACGGAGATCCTGGGTACTGGCGGTTTTTCAGCTACCTGAACCTCTTCATCTTCGCCATGCTGAACCTGGTGCTGGCGAACAATTTGCCCGTGCTGTTTCTGGGGTGGGAGGGCGTGGGCCTCTGCTCGTACCTGCTCATCGGGTTCTGGTACACGGACCTCAGCAACAGCACCGCCGCTAACAAGGCGTTCATTGTGAATCGGGTGGGCGACTTCGCTTTTCTGGTGGCCATGTTTTTGGTCTTTCAGGAGCTCGGCTCGCTGAGCTTTGACGTGCTGCTGGCCGAGGGGCCCGCGCTTCCGGAGGCGACGCTCAACTGGATTGTCTTTCTGCTGTTTATCGGGGCCACGGGCAAGAGCGCGCAGATCCCGCTCTTCGTGTGGCTGCCGGACGCGATGGCCGGCCCAACGCCCGTCTCTGCCCTCATCCACGCCGCAACGATGGTGACGAGCGGGCTCTACCTGCTGGCCCGGATTTCCGAGCTCGTGCTCGGGGCGCCGGTGGTGATGGCAATTATTGCGATCGTGGGGGCCGCGACGGCGCTCATGGCGGCGACGATCGCCATTGCCCAGAACGACATCAAGCGCGTCCTGGCCTACTCCACCGTCTCGCAGCTCGGCTACATGTTCATGGCGGCCGGCGTGGGGGCCTTTTTCGTGTCCATCTTTCACCTGGTCACGCACGCCTTCTTCAAGGCCTGTCTCTTCCTCGGCTCCGGCAGCGTCATTCACGGGATGGAGGAGGTGGAGCACGGCCTCGACGAGATGGGACACGACACGAGCGACTTCGACCCGCAGGATATGCGCACGATGGGTGGGCTGGGCGAGTACATGCCCGCCACCCGGTGGACCTACCTGCTGGCCACGCTG
>PXSX01000305.1 GCA_003022655.1 Bacteroidetes bacterium QH_1_64_81
ACAAGATCCACGAAGTCGCAGGCCGGAGACAGTCCGCCAAACAGGTTCTCAGTTCATCGTTTCCAGGAACTCCTCGTTGTCGTCCGTGCCCCTCATCTTGTCGAGGAGGAACTCCATGGCCTCAATCGGCTCCATGTCGGCCAGGATCTTGCGCATCACCCACACGCGCTTCAGTTGCGGCTTCGGCAGCAGAAGCTCCTCCCGGCGCGTGCCGGAGAGGATGAGGTCGATGGCAGGGAAGAGGCGCCGGTCGGCCATCTCACGGTCCAGGACGAGCTCCATGTTGCCGGTGCCCTTGAACTCTTCGAAGATGACCTGATCCATGCGGCTGCCCGTGTCGACGAGGGCGGTGCCGACGATGGTGAGGGACCCGCCCTCCTCGACGTTGCGAGCCGCGCCGAAGAACCGCTTCGGGCCCCGCAGGGCGCCCGCCTCGATGCCGCCGGACAGCGTGCGCCCCTTTTCGGGCGTCACGGCGTTATGGGCCCGGGCCAGGCGCGTAATCGAGTCGAGCAGCACGCACACGTCCTGTCCGGATTCCACGAGGCGCCGCACCTTCAGGAGCACCGTGTCGGCCACATCGACGTGCCGCTCCGGGTCTTTGTCGAACGTGGAGGCGACGACCTCTCCATCCACCGTGCGGTCCATGTCGGTCACCTCCTCCGGGCGCTCGTCGATGAGTAGGACGAGGAGGTGCACGTTCGGATGGTTGGCCTTGATGCCTTTCGCGATCTTCTGAAGCAAGACCGTCTTCCCGGCCTTCGGCGGTGAGACGATGAGGCCGCGCTGCCCTTTGCCAATGGGCGCAAACAGGTCGAGAATGCGCGGGCCGTGGTCCTCCGGGTCGGTTTCGAGCGTGAGCCGCTCCTGCGGAAAAATCGGCGTCAGGTACTCAAAGTCGGGCCGTTCGTCAAGCTCACTCGGATCGCACCCATTGATCGCATCGACCTGGATGAGGGCGAAGAACTTTTCGCCTTCCTTGGGCGGACGCACACTGCCCTTTACCGTGTCGCCTTCCTGCAGGCCGAAGCGCTTGATCTGGGACGGGGAGACGTAGATGTCATCCGGACTCGACTGATAGCTGTACTCATCGGACCGAAGGAACCCGTACCCGTCCGGCAAGATTTCGAGCACGCCGACCTTCTTGATCATGCCCCGGAGTTCCGTCTTGTCGGGGTCGTAGCGCCGCATGTACGTCGGCTTGCCGGTGTCCCGGTCCGATTCGCGGGAGCGCTCGGACGCGGTCTCCCTCGACTCCTCAGGCTCCGGCTCGGCCCCGTCGCCAGGGGCAGCGGTCGATAGAGCATCGGCGTCGCCCGACGGCTCTTGGGGCCCCTCGTCCGAGGCCGCACCTTCGGCCTGCGCCTCCAGGATGCGGTAGATGAGGTCCTGCTTCCGAAGGTCGGAGCAGCCGGAGAGGTCGAGCTCTCGGGCAATTTCCCGAAGTTCATCGAGCTTCTTCTCTTGCAATGTCGAAATTTTCATTGGGTCACTCACGGATAAATAGGGGCCGTCCGGAACCGATCCAGGTTATCAGGGGGTGTCCGAAACGGGAGGGGGCCATTCAGGGGAGGAGAGGCGATTCGGACTCGATGTCCCTCGAGAGCGCAATCGGCCTACGGAAGAGACCGCTCAGGGGCACCTCTGGGAGAAAAGAGCGTCCTCAAAAGAGCGTCGTCGACGAATCGACGGCACCATTCACGATCAAAGCACGACGGTCGCAATCTGTGCAGCCAATCTTCGGGCGGAGTAGGGACGTGCCCGTCCGTTCTGCACAGGAATTCCGACCCGGTGGGGCCGGGTGTGAAACAGACTGACGGCCGGGTTTCGTCTCGTAGGGACATGCTTCGTACGAAGCGGATCTCCTGCTACGGACTACGTGAGCACTTGGTTCACAGGCGGGCCTATCCCGGATTTCTCACGGGACGCGACTGCGGCGTCAGAGGCGGTCTCATCTGCTCATCTTGCTCCTCGACGATGCGCGGCATCGCCTGTGGTGCGCACATGGCATTGTGAACCGCCTCTTGTGCCTCGCTCCGCCTCTCGTGAGAACACCGGGCTATGCTGGAAACGACGGCTCGCCGGATCAATCTCACTTGTCGCTTCGGCCCAGAGTCACCGGCTCGGCGCTCTGCCGCCTGTCTCTGCGTGATCCGCTGTACGGGCACCGCTTTTGCGTGAGACCGCTAATTTTCAAAGGGAATCGGCACATACCGTTACGACGGAGCCGTCTATCTGTCTTATCTATTCCACACCTGTTACACCCATTCTGCCGTTCCTGCGCTGCCCATGAGCTACCGATGGCTTCACCGCTCGCTTGATGACCCGGACGTTGTGTCCCGCTTGCAGCGTGCGCTCAACGACCTGGCTTTGCCCCTCGCCCGGACCCTGGCCCTGCGGGGCATTACGACCTTCGAGGAAGCAAAGCATTTCTTCCGGGCCGACCGATCGGCCCTGCACGACCCCAAAGGCATTCGGGACATGGCGACCGCCGCCGCCCGCCTGTCCGACGCCATTGAGCACGGGGAAAGGGTCCTCGTGTACGGCGACTACGACGTGGACGGGACGACGGCCGCGGCCCTCCTCACCGACTTCCTGCGATCTCGGGGCGTCGACACCTCGTACTTCATCCCGGACCGGTACGAGGACGGCTATGGCCTCTGCCGACGCGGCCTCGACGCCGCCGCGGAGCAGGACGCTTCGCTGGTCGTGGCGCTCGACTGTGGCATCACGGGGCACGAGGAGGCGGCCTAT
>PXSX01000306.1 GCA_003022655.1 Bacteroidetes bacterium QH_1_64_81
TCCATCGACGTCACATTGGTGCCTGTGCTGTTGGGGGCGTCATTGTAGGGCTCCAGCATCCAGGCGGTGCGGGAGCCAAGTGCGCCGTCCACCGTCACCTCCCCGATCGAGCGCACCGTCAGGTGATGATCAGCGGCGCCAACCGTGCGGGTCTCCGCGAGGCGATCCTGGGTCTCGGGCGTCACCTCACTCTGCGAGACCATCGCGTACATGCGGATGCTGAGGTCCCCCCGCTCGGCCATCTCGCGGTAGAGCTCGATGGTTTCGAAGGAGGCGCCCTGATCGTGGAAGCTCGTGACGCCATTGGCGAGCGCCTCCTGCGCGGCGAGGCGCACCTGCGTCTCGCGGCGCTCCCGACGCTCCTCGGCGCTCATGCTCTGGCGCGACGCTTCGATGGCCTCTTGCACGAGTCCCTCAGCCGTCTCCAGTAGGACGCCGGTGGCGCGTCCCTGCCCGTCTCGCACGATGGTCCCACCGTCCGGATCGGGCGTGTCCGGCCCAATGCCCGCCGCCTCCAGCGCCGCGTCGTTGGCGATGGCGGCGTGGCCGCTGGCGTGGGTGAGGTACACCGGCGTGTCCGGGGCCACCTCATTCAAGCGCGCGTTTGTTGGAAACCCGCGGACCATCCGCTCGGGGGTGGAGGCCCATTTCTCCTGGTGCCAGCCGCGTCCTTCCACCCATGCCTCCGGCGCAGTTGCCCCAGCGGCCGAGTCGACCTTCGCGACGACCTGATCCCACGACGAGGTGCCCAGGAGCGCGAGTATCCGCCCCGGTGTAGGCGTCGATTTCGTCGGCGCTGCCGACGGCCAGAATCGTGTCGCCCGCGACGGCGAGGGCCTCCGCGTCCCCCCGGGTTTCATCGAGCGTGACCACCGTCCCGTTCGTCAGAACGAGGTCGGCCGTGGGGGCAGACGAGCCGCCGACCAGCATGACCGCGAGGGCGAGGAGGAGGTGTCGGAGGAACATGAGGCGTTGGGGAATTGGCCAATGATGCCGAGACGCGAGGGTCGAACGACCGGATCCACAGTCTCACCAATCGGGGGGGCGTTGTCAAGATTCCTCATCGCCTGCGACAATCTCTCCCCACTGGTTCCGTGTTCAATCACGGCATTGATCCAAATGAGAGACGGAATGCAGCGAAAACCTTTTGATGCGGTGGGAAGTTGAACGTCCTCAGTTGCACGTTCTTCAACTCAGCGCTCTCGGGCTGCCATGCTTCAAACGTATGAAGGCATTCTCGAAGGAGACCGTCTCCGGTGGGCTGGAGAGGCCCCCGCCACAGATCGCCCGCTTCGCGTACGGGTCACTGTACTGGAAGAAGCCCCCCCGCAAGAAGAACGAGGTCGGGAGATGGCGGACGCCCTTTCCAAGCTCGCAGAGTCCGGTGCGTTTAATGACATCGATGATCCGACTGAGTGGCAGCGAGAGATTCGACGAGATCGTCCACTTCCCGACCGCGAGTAGTAACAATGCTCCTTGACAGTAACCTGATCATCTACGCAAGTCGGCCCGCACATTCGGCGCTCCGGGCGTTTATTGCCCGGCAGGTGCCCTTTGTGTCGGCAGTGAGCAAGGTAGAGACGCTGGGATATCCTGACCTCACCGAGGAAGAGAAGCAGTTTCTCGAAGCATTTTTCGACGCAGCCGAAATGCTTCCAGTTTCTCAACCGGTCATCACCCAGGCCATTCAGCTTCGCCAACAGCGCCGTATGTCGCTTGGGGATGCGCTCATTGGCGGGACGGCACTCAGTCGCGACTTGCGGTTGGCAACGCACAATACAGAGGACTTTGCGTGGGTCGAGGAATTGGAGATCATCGACCCACTCGACAGCGATCAATAGTACCTGGGGGTGGGAACGTACGTCACAGTTATTCCAAACGAGGGCTCCGCGTCCCCCAGGGTTTCATCGAGCGTGACCACCGTCCCGTTCGTCAGAACGAGGTTGGCCGTGGGGACAGACGAGCCGCCAATCAGCAGCGCCGCAATCACGAGGAGAACAGAGCGAGGAGACATAAACTGGACGGAAAGTGGAAGGGAGACCAAAATGCAGAAAGTCGGCTGGGGGAATAACAGGCCCATAGTCTCGCGAATCAGCGGCTGCTTGTCAAGACGCCCACCTGAACTGCTCCGGAGAGACGGGAACTGGCGCGAAGAGTCGTCCCGTTCGACCTTGTCCGGTTGTCGTCCTAATTTGGGACTACCGCTCTGCGTACCGCCAACTAAGTCCTTTGGACTTTTCAGGAATGCCCACCGCCATGAAGCGCCTTTCTCTAACCGACGGCTTCGTCCTCGCCCCCGCCGAAAGGGACGACCAAGATGCGCTCGCGGAGCACTTGCAAGAGCGAGAGATCTGGCGCAACACCCTTCGCATTCCGTGGCCCTACACCGAGGCCCACGCCGAGGACTGGATCGAAGAGCGGATTCGACGCCGCGACGAGCAGCCCAAAGAAACCACCTTTGCCATTCGGCGGCCGGACGGGACCCTCATCGGCGTGGTGGGGGCCGACGATCTTGACGTGGGGGCGTCCCACCGCGCCCGGATCGGGTACTGGCTCGCCAAGCCGTACTGGAACCGCGGTATCATGACGGAGGCGGTGTCCCGGTACGTGGACTACGCCTTCACCGAGCTGGCGGTGGTGCGGCTCACGGCGGAGGTCTTCGCGTGGAATGAGGCCTCCGCGCGGGTGCTGCAGAAGGTCGGTTTTGTTCAGGAGGGCCGGCTCCGGAACCACCGCGAGAAAGACGGTGACCTGATGGACGTGCTCTACTTTGGCCTGCTGCGGACCGATCTCGAGGACGATGCCTGACCCTGCCGTCCCCGGTCGACCCCGTTTCGTCAACATTCACGTCCCTGTGATCCATGGGCCGCACCGAGCAGACGGTGACGGAACGACCCCGGTGAGAGGAACGGGCAATACCGGTCCTCGTACTCACTCATCCGTCTTCTCGTGCCGGTGCAACCCGGAGACAGTCCTCCGGTCAGAGGCCGGCTGATTGATTCTCTCCTACTGCGTATGTCCACCCCTACGACCCGCGACACGGAGTCTTCTGAAAGTGACCCCACGATGCCCAGTGAGACGAACCTGGGCGCCGTGGAGCCCGATCCGATTGGCCCCTCCGGCGACGGCGATCCGGGCTTCGTCGAATTGCCGGTCGTCGAGAACACGAATAAAAACAAGCGCGGCCAACGCCCGGAGTGGCTCCGCGTCTCGCTCCCCCAGGGCGAGACTTACAACGAGGTCCGCGAGACCGTGGATGACCACGAGGGACGAGCCGCGGCGCGTGGAGGAGGCCGTCGACAAGATGAACCTCGACCACGCCGTCATCACCAGTGTCAACCGCGACGAGCGGGAGGACGGTGGCGCGCCCATCTTTGCGGAGGTCATTGAACGCGTGCACGGCCTGGGGGCCACCTGCGAGGTGCTCACGCCGGACTTTCGCGGCCTCCGCCCGGCGTGCCAGACGGTCTTCGACGCGGAGCCGGACATCTTCAACCACAACGTGGAGACGGTGCCCAGTCTCTACCGCCGCGTCCGCCCGCAGGCCGACTACGAGCGGTCGCTCCGGGTGCTTCAGTGGGCCAAGGACGAGGGCCTGCGCACGAAGAGCGGCATCATGGTGGGCCTCGGCGAAACAAAGGAGGAGGTCCTGGAGATCATGGACGACTTCGTGGAGATCGGGCTCGACGTGATGACCATCGGTCAGTACATGCAGCCGACCGAGCAGCACCTCCCCGTCGAGGAGTGGGTGGAGCCGGAGGGGTTTGACTGGTACAAGCAGGTCGGGGAGGAGAAGGGCATCGGGCACGTGGAGAGCAGCCCGCTCACGCGCTCGTCCTACCACGCCGAGGAGCACGTGTAGTCACTCTACTTTCGAGCAGCCCTCCACCGTACGATGACCCTAGGGCTCCGCCAAAACCACCGACCCAGCGCCAATTCACGGTGGACGAGTACGAGCGGATGGCGGATGCGGGCGTGCTCCCCGAAGAGGAACACGTCGAACTGCTCGATGGCCGAATTTATCGCACATCGCCGATTGGGAGTGCCCACGCCGCGTGCGTTCGTCGCTTGAACCAGGGTGACGGTGGACAACCATGAAGGCAGCATCAGGGTCACCACCTGGGATCGCAACCAGGTGAAGTACAAGGCCGAGATTATGCCCACCGAGGAGGATCCGAACGTTGAAAAGGTGACCATTCGCACCCGCACCAGCAACGACCGGTTCCGCCTCGCCATTGAGCACGAAGAGGCGGATGATGAATCGGGCATCTTCGGCTTCTCCGAGGACGAGTTCCAGTGGGGCGGCACCAACACCCCGGTGGTCCGCTACACGATCACAATGCCCCGCACTTCGGCCCTCCGCATTGACGACCACGAGTCGACAATTGACGTGAACGGGCTCGCCGGGCGGCTCCAAATCGACACGGTCAATTTCAACGCCACCGGAACCGTCGACCTGCGCCCGCTCGACGCCCGCACGTCCTCGTCTCCTTAGAGCGCATCCACTTCCCGCTGGTCGACGCGCTGCTCTTCTCCCTCCTTCATCTGGAAGAGAATCCACGG
>PXSX01000307.1 GCA_003022655.1 Bacteroidetes bacterium QH_1_64_81
AGGGCGTAGGTGTTGTTGAAGCCGAGCGGGGCGGTCGTTGAGATCCCGTATCTGGCCAGCGTGTCGGCCAGGGCGCCGGGTGCGATGTCAACGTTGGCGAGCAGTTCCTGGCGCAGCGTGCCGGTGTACTCGGGATACGCGTCGATGTCGCCGCGGCGGAGGGCCTCCCACAGAAACCGGGAGCCGCCCAATTCTTCGCGGTGGGTCACCGAGAGGCCTTCCGCCCGCATCAGATGGGTGCCCATCCAGCCCAGAAGGACGTTCTCGGTGAACTTTTTGGAGCCGACCGCCAGCGTAGAGTCTGTGGCCTGCCCGTGCGTCGGGGCAGTGAAGAGGGCAAGGAGAAGAAGGGACGAAAGGAGAGAGACGAGGGGGGAGAGGGGAGGCGAGGGTCGAGAGTTGAGGGTTGAATTGTGGAGCATGGACACGGGTCTTTTTATTCTCGATCCTCGACACTCAATCCTCGACACTCAACTGCTCGAGCGGGGCGCGCTGGGCCTGGATGAAGTTCGTCACGAAGGGGGAGGCCGGATCGTCGAGGAGCGTCGTCATGGACCCAGGCGGCCTCCCCGATGTTGTGGGTCACGAAGACGACCGTCTTGCCGAGGCGGCGGAAGATGTCGCGCAGGTCGTCCTGCAGGTCGGCGCGGATCATGGGATCGAGCGCACCGAGCGGCTCGTCGAGCAGGAGCACGTCGGGGTCGAGCATGAGGGCGCGCATGAGGCTGACCCGCTGGCGCTGTCCGCCTGAAAGTTCGGTGGGATACTGCGAGAGACGATCCGGGCCGAGCTGCACGAGCTGGGTCAGCTCTCCGATGCGGGCGTCGATCCGGTCTGCCGACCAGCCGAGGTGTCGGGCCAGGAGGGCCGCGTTGGCCCGGCCCGTGAGGTGAGGAAACAGACCCCCCTCCTGGATGACATATCCCATGCGACGGCGGAGCGACTGGACGTTCGTAGGGGTCAGCTGCTGGCCGTCCACGGCCACTATGCCCGCATCCGGCTGCGTAAGGCCAATCATCAGCCGCAGCAGGGTGGACTTGCCGCTGCCGGAGGGGCCGATGAGCACGGTCGTCGCCTCCCCCTCGGCGGTGAGGGTAACCTCCCGCACCGCGTAGGCGTCGCCGTAGCGCTTAGTAACCGTGTCGAGGTGAATCATCGGGGCGAAGTCGAGGTCGGGGAGGGGAGGACGGCCCTTCCGCGGTCAACCGTTAATCGACCGTGAAAGTGTCCGAGTCCAGGATCTTCAGTCGAGTGCCAATCGTGACTACCCCTTGGACAGATACGCACCCAGCCCGCAGCCAACGTAGCTCAGCTGGTAGAGCAGTCCCCTCGTAAGGGACAGGTCACCGGTTCGAGTCCGGTCGTTGGCTCCGTCTCACCGCCCGTCTTCACACCCCAGCCCTGCCAGTCGCGGCAGGGCGTTTTGTATTCCGTCGGGACAAAGGCAGGCTCTACTGGTGCTGGCGCATCCACTGGTCGCCGGTCCCTGTACATCGGACGTGGCGCCCAGAGACGTGTACGAGATCGTGCTGGGCAAGATGCTGAACCGTTTCCTGCACGGCCCGCGGGCCCGTCCCCACCGTCTGGGCGAGATCGTAGAGGTCAGCGCCCTCCTGGGCGTGAACGGCCTGGAGCACTTCGGCCTCGGTGTCTGTCAGGTCCGGGAACGCCATCATTCGGGCGGAGGAGGGGTTGGGCGAGCGGCGTGGCGCGTTACTCTTCGCTCCCGGCAGTGGCCTCGGGATCGGAGACGCTCCCCGGACCCAGCCCGGGAACCTCCATGTCGCCGCGCAACCACTGGATCGCCTCCTCACGGTCCTCGGCCGCGTAGGTTTGAACCGTAGACATGGGGAAGAGGAGCTCGACCTTTTCGAGCCAGGTTTCCCACAGGTCGTCGCCCACGATGGCCACCTTGTCCAGGTCGCGCAGGTGGCGAATGTCGAACGCGAGGCCCTCCCAGCGCTCCTCGGGCTCCCAGTCGTCCACGTCATTCATCACGA
Source organism: Bacteroidetes bacterium QH_1_64_81 (assembly GCA_003022655.1). Next base: position 2,001 of record PXSX01000307.1, read on the forward strand.
AGAGCGCGCGGGTCGTGGTGTGTTGCTCGAGGTGATCCTTCAAGGTAGAGGCAAAAACCTCGTAGTCCTCGTCCGTCAGCGTATCGCTCAGTTCGACGCCGAAGAGGTTGGGGTCTGGAAAGTCGAGAAGCTTGTGCATGAGCAGGGATGGAGCGTGGATGAGCATTCGGAAGGAGGGCCGGTTCGCACAATGCACCGGCATCTCAATCGGGGTACGGCGCGGACGGTGGACTGTTCGAGTCCACGTGCGAAATCTGGGTGCCTGGCACGATGGGCCTATTGATCGCGTGCAAAGATTGACAACGACACCTGGAAGACCAATTTTGGAACTGCATGCTGATTCCTGAACCGTTCCCGATCACCTCCTCATGCCCGCCTCCCAGACCCGTACCGTCGCCGATTTTCGATCTCTCTTCCGCTACACCCGCTGGGCCAACGACCGCGTGCTCGACACGATGCGGTCGACCGACGCCCCTCCGGCGCGGGCCGTCGAGCTATTCAGCCATCTGCTTCGCGCCCAGGATGTGTGGTTCGGGCGAATCGAGAAGACCGATCACGGCACCCTGGATCTGTGGGTCGACGAAAGCCTCGCGGCGTGCGCCGAGCGGGCCGAGACCAGTGCGCAGCGCTGGCAGACCGTGCTCGACGGGCGGGCCGCAACCGACCTCGACCAGCCGATTGCGTACACCAACTCCAAGGGCACGCACTTCGAGACGCCACTCCGGGATCTTCTCAGCCACGTCGTCAATCACAGCACGCACCACCGTGCCCAGATTGCCCTCGTGCTGCGGGAAGCCGGCATTGCTCCACCCGCTACGGACTACATCTTCTTCGTCCGCGACGCGTAACCGACGAGAGAACGTCTCGCCAAAACAGGTCCTTAACCCGCGCCGCTCATGATTCGCTTGCTTCCGCCCTGGAGCCTCCTGCTCGCTGGGCTTCTCGCCGTAGGGTGTCAGTCCAGCGCCGACGCCCCCGACGCCGAGACCTCTTCTCCCGAAGGCCTCCAACTGGACGTCCCGGCGTCCGCCGAGAGCGGCCAGCCGCACCTCTACGCGGAGAACGGGAGGGTCTGGATGAGCTGGATCGAGCCGGTGGCCGAAGAGCAGCACGCCCTCCGCTACGCCACGCTGACCGACACGACCTGGACGGAGCCGCAGACAGTGGCCCCCGCTCGCCTACGATGTACGGATCACGCAGACCAACGGGGCGGGCACGTGGCAGTCGTCCGTCACGCCGCACGACGACGGAACGGAGACCGAACACGGATTCGTGTCGATGCTCCCGTGGCCGACGGATCGCCTGCTGGCCGTGTGGCTCGATGGGCGTAAGATGGGGGGACAAGAGGGAGGCGGGCGCGAAATGACCCTTCGCGGGGCCGTGCTCGACTCCACCGGGACGGTCAAGCGGCAGGCGCTGCTCGACGCCCGCACCTGCGAGTGCTGCCCCACCACGGCGGTGCGAACCGGGGACGAGGCGCTCGTGGCGTACCGCGACCGCTCCGAGAAAGAGATTCGCAACATCCGGCTCGTGCGGTTCGACGGCCAGTCGTGGTCCGAGCCCGCGCTCCTGCACGACGACGGGTGGCAGGTCGAGGGCTGTCCGGTGAACGGCCCGGCCCTGTCGGCCCGGGGCGACCGCGTGGCCGCGGCGTGGTACACGGCGCCGAACGGGACCCCCCGCGTCCACGTCGCCTTCTCGGACGACGGCGGACGACAATTTACGGAACCGGTCGTGGTGGCCGAGGACACCCCGACCGGTCGCGTCGATGTCGTGCTGCTGGACGACGGGCGCGCCGCGGTGAGCTGGCTCGACCAGTCCGACGCGGAGGCCTTGCTTCAGGTCCAGGCTGTCCGGCCCGAGGGGACCGCCGGAGCGCCCGCAACGATTGCGACGCTTGGAGCGGCCTCGCGGGGCGTAGGGATGCCGCGTCTCGTGCGGCGTGGGAGCTCCCTCTACGCCGCGTGGACGGATCCGGACAACGGAGGCGTACAGGCCGCGCGGCTCGGTGTCGATGCGCTCCGCTAGTCGTCATCCCCACCGTCGCATTCGGCGCCACCCCCGCCGATCGTGAGTCGAACGAAAGGACCCTGCAAGGGCGCATCCGGCCGGAGTAGTAGGTCAAGGACAGGCAGGGAGCCTGTACGCCTGCACAGATCGGCAGGTGGTCGGACAGGCCCTGGGCCTCTTTACGCGTTTCGAACCTGTGTGGCAGCGGATGGAACGCCGAGACCCACGAAGTCGCAGGCCCAGAGGTCTCGCCGAACGGGTTCGTAAGCGACGAGAAGCGAGCAGTACGGTCCAGCACACCGCTCC
>PXSX01000308.1 GCA_003022655.1 Bacteroidetes bacterium QH_1_64_81
ACCAGGGCCGCCACGTCCCAGGGGTGCATGAGGGTGTCGACGGCCGCGTGGGTGCGGCCTCGCGCCACGAGGGCGTGCTGAAGACAGTCGGTCACAAAGCGGAACTTGCCGGCCTGACGGACGAGGTCGGTGAGGCGGTACGGCGTCTGGTCGTCCGTGGCTCCGACGTCGGAGCTGTGGAGGGCCGTCGTAGTCACGGTGGCCGCGTCGAGGGCCTCGACGGGATCGACCGAGACCGAGACCTCGTCCTCCGCCGTTTGGAACCAGCAGCCGTCTCCCCGTGCTGCGTATACCGTCTCCTCGATGGCCGGAAAATGGATCACCCCCACGACCGGCTCGCCGTCCTCCAGGAGGGCCACCAGCGTGCCGAAGAGGGGCACTCCAATCGTGAATCCTGCCGTGCCGTCCACGGGATCGAGCACCCAGCGGTAGCGGGCATCGTCGGGGCCCTCCTGGCCAAACTCCTCGCCGAGCACGGCGTGCCCGGGGCGTTCCTCCGCGAGGCGTTCCCGCATCACCCGTTCCGCCTCGCGGTCGGCCTCCGTCACCTCAGTGCCGTCGGGCTTACGCGTGACGCTGACGGTGCGGAAGCGGGGCAGGATCTCGTCTTCCGCGGTCTGGGCGAGGCGGAGGGCGAGGTCGAGTTCCGAAGACAGGGACGGCATGGGCAAAAGAGACGTGTGGGCGTTTGCAGGATTCGAAGTGTGGTATGGCCGAAGATTTGTACTGGCGAACGTAACGCCGCGTGAAAGAGAACCTATGTTGCCGACTCCTCCGTCGCGATCTGCTCCAGCGTCCGGCGGGCGGCCTGCTGTTCGGCCTCCTGCTTGCTGCCAGCGGTGCCCTGCTCGTAAGCGGTGTCTCCCACCCGCACCTCCACCGTAAAGGTCTTGTCGTGGCTCGGGCCGTCCTCCTGTACGACGTGGTAGGTGGGCTGGGGGCGGCTCCGGGCCTGCATGCGTTCGAGCAGCTGGCTCTTGTAGTTTTCGTCCTGAGTCGCCATTTCCACCAGGTCGAACGGGCCGAGCACGTGGTCCTGGATGAACTGCCGGGCTGCCTCGTACCCCTGATCGAGGTACACAGCGCCGACGAGGGCCTCGAAGGCATCGGCGAGGATGCTCGGATTGTCGCGCCCCTGCCCGCGGGCGGCGTTATCGCTCATGAGGAGATGCGCCCCCAGGTCCATGCGGCGGGCATAGGCCGCCAGCGGGCGCTCGCTCACGAGCCGCGCTCGGAGCCGGGTAAGAGCTCCTTCGGCTTTGTCCGGAAAGCGGTCGTACAGAACTTCCCCAACGAGGAGGTCGAGGAGCGCATCCCCCAAAAACTCAAGGCGTTCGTTCGATTGGAAGATGTGGGTCGGATGGACCCGCAAGAGAGAGCGATGCGTGAGCGCGCGTCGATAGAGGAAAAGGTCATCCACAGGGCGGTCCACAAGCTGCTCGACCGTGGTTCGGGACACCTGGGCGTCGGGGGGGAGGGAAGGCTCGCTCATTCGTAACGAAAATCGGCCAGGGAATTGGGGGCTTCGATTCCATTAACGCAGACCGGGCCTGCGAGATCTAAGGACTCGACAAAGACCTCGCGGGGAGGGGGGGCAGCGGGCGCTCTACTCGATCGCGGGAGGGGATCACCCATCGGGAGCGGTCGTGCAAAAGATTGCCGCCGCTACAGATCCCAACCCCGACCTTTCCCCATGCCCCTTACCTCCACGAATCCAGCCACCGGAGAACAGATCGAACAGTACTCGCTGCACGCGTCCGACGAGGTGGAGAAACGACTTGACCGAGCCGCCTCTGGCTTTGCGGTAAACCGGGACCGGTCTCCCGCCGAGCGGGCCGAGCGTCTGCGGCAGGCTGCCGATCTTCTCGAGGAGAATGCCCAGGCGCACGGCAAGCTCATGACCAGAGAGATGGGCAAGCCCATTGCGCAGGCTCGGGCCGAAGCCGAGAAGTGCGCGTGGGTGTGCCGGTACTATGCCGATCACGGGGCGGACTTTCTCGCCGACGAGCCCGTCGACACCGACGCGACGAAGAGCTACGTGGCCTACGAGCCGCTGGGGCCAATCCTGGCCGTGATGCCCTGGAATTTTCCGTTTTGGCAGCTTTTCCGTTTTGGCGCGCCGGCCCTGATGGCCGGAAATTCTGTGTTGCTGAAGCACGCTTCCAGCGTCACGGGGTGTGCGCAGGCCATCGCAGAGGTGTTTCGGGAAGCCGGTTTCGCTGATCACGAGCTGCAGGTGCTCCAGGTCGACGACGAGACAGTCGGAAATGTAATCGAGGATCCCCGCGTCCGCGGCGCCACCCTCACGGGAAGCGTCGGGGCTGGGAAGGCGGTCGCCCGTCGGGCGGGCGCCCACGTGAAGCCGACGGTGCTGGAACTCGGCGGCTCCGATCCCTTCATCGTCTGTGCCGACGCGGACCTCGAGAAGGCTGCGTCGGTCGGGTGCACGGCGCGCATGCAGAACAATGGGCAGAGCTGTATTGCCGCGAAGCGATTCATCGTCGAACGCCCCGTGCTCGACGACTTTACGGAGCGCTTCGTCGAACACGTCGAAGCCCTCATGGTCGGAGACCCGACGGCGTCCCGCACAGACATCGGCCCGATGGCCCGAGAAGACCTACGCGAGGGAGTGCACGATCAGGTCGAGCGGGCCGTCGATGAGGGGGCCGTGATCCTTACCGGAGGACATACCCTTGAGCAGGACGGGTATTTTTACGCGCCGACGGTCCTTGCTCTTCGGTCCGGTGGCGTCGATCGTGGCGGCGGACGATGCCCAGCACGCGGTGGCCCTAGCCAATGACACACGGTTTGGCCTTGGGAGCAGTATTTTCACCGAGGATGTGAAGAATGGAGAGCGGATGGCCCGCCAGCTCGAAGTCGGCTGCGCGTTCGTCAATGAGATGACGAAGAGCGATCCGCGCCTTCCGTTCGGGGGCGTTAAGGACAGCGGCTATGGCCGCGAGCTGTCCCACCATGGGATTCGGGAGTTCGTGAACGTCAAGACGGTGTGGATCGAGGAATAGGGGCCCGGTAGGCCCCGCAAACGTGCCGCGGGGGCACTCTTGGGAGCACGAAAAAAAGCGGGTCTGCCCCGAGAGCAACGGAGCAGACCCGCTCAAGAGAGAGCCCAATGTGGATGAGAGGTTACATGCCGTCGCCTTCCTGCTCCGGAATCGAGTCGGCACGGCGGTACTGACGGGTGCCGCCCTTCTTCGAGGTGACGCCTTCGACCTGTCCCTGGCCGCTGGCCTCAATCCGATCCGCGGGCACGCCGTTGCCTTCATAGAAGTCCGCCACGGCCTCCGCTCGGTCCTCTGACAGAGACTGCGGGTTGCGCTCACCGGGCGCCGCGAAGGCTTCGATCCGAACACTCAGGTTCGAGCACTCCGACAGCACATCAGCGTTTTCCTGGAGGCTTTTCCGGGCCTCGTCGGTGAGCGTGCTGGAGTTGCTCTCAAAGAAGGCCGAGTTCAGTTCGCTGACCGTGGTGCAGATTTCTGGCAGCGCGCGATTCACCTGAACGGTTACCGTACGCGAGTCCTCACCGGCCTCATTGGAGACCTGCAAGCGCGCGGTGTACTCCCCCGGGTCCTCGTAGGTGTGGGTGGGAGATTCACCCATCGCGCTGGACCCGTCGCCGAAGCTCCACTCGCGGGAGATTGGCGGTTCACCCTGAACGTTGCTGTTGAAGCGAACCGTTTGTCCTTCGTCGGCCGGGTTCGGGTCGGCATTGACCGACGTAATGAGGGCTGGCTCCGGCACTGGGACGACCTCCACCGAAAGCGACTCGCTCGCTTCGCCCACGTCGTTGCTGGCGGTAAACGAGACGGTGTAGGTGCCAGGCTCGCTGTATGTGTGAGACGCCGTCAGGCCCGAGCCGGTGTTTCCGTCCCCGAACTGCCACTGGTACGACAGCGGGCGATTCGCTTCCTCCTCGTTAACCGTGGCCGCGTACGTCACCGATTCGCCAACTTGCACGCTGGTTGGGCCGTCGAG
>PXSX01000309.1 GCA_003022655.1 Bacteroidetes bacterium QH_1_64_81
AAGCGTATGGGGCGTAATCGTGAGCGTCGTTTTCTCGCCCGTGCCGGGCCCCTCCACCGTGTCGAGGTTTGAGGACTGGGCCGTCGCCGATGGAACGGCAAACAGGGCCGTGCAACAACCGACGAGCAAAAGGGGGAGCAGGCGGCTGAGCATAGCGATGGAGGAGCGATTAAGGGTCTGAATGGAAGATTTAGACGAATGAACGAAGAGAAAGTGGCTCCCTTCACAGGGTCTTTCTTTTTTTGCTGCGCCGAGATCGGGGCGAACGCCCCTTGAGCGTGGACGTACGTCCCGAGCGAGCACCGTCGTCCTTCCGCAACTCGCCCGGCCACCCTTGCGATGAGCGCGCGATTCGACACCAAATCGGCGGCTCGGCAGGCTGTGTGGGACGCGCTCGAAGAACAGGGCGCGGCTCGATTTCCCTTCCCGCCCCACGGCCGCATTCCCAACTTCGACGGGGCTTCCGCCGCGGCCGAGCGCTTGTTCGGGCACGGGCCGTTTCCCGATGCGAGACGCATCAAGGTCAATCCCGACGCGCCGCAGCGTCACGTGCGCATCGAGGCGCTGCGTCGGGGCTGCGAGGTCTTCGTGCCCACGCCACGCCTGCGCGGAGGCTTCAAGCGACTCGATCCCGCCACGATTCCCGACGGTGAGGTCCAGTCGGCCGCCAGTCTTTCGAACATGGATCAGTGGGCCGAGCCGGTGCCTCTGGAGGCGCTTCCTCAGCTCGATGCGATCGTGACCGGCTCGGTGGCCGTCACGCGGGCGGGGCGTCGGTGTGGCAAAGGCGAGGGCTACAGCGACCTCGAGTACGCACTCCTTCGAGAGTTAGGGCACGATCCGGTTCCGGTAGCTACGACCGTGCACCCGATTCAGGTCGTCGAGGCCGTGCCGGGGGACGCCCACGACCTGCCGCTTGCCTGGATCGTGACGCCGGAGGAAGCGACTCGAACCAGCGATCCACCCGCCCCGCCGACCAGCATCGACTGGGACGCGCTCTCGGAAGACGATCTGGAGGAGATGCCGGTGCTTCGGGAGCTGGAGTAGTGCGTATTGCGTAAAGGCTCCCGCGGTGTGCTACGAGATACGCAACACGAAATACGCGATACGAGCCGGGCGGTCCCCGCCAGTACTTGCCACGATGCCCCCGTGTCTCATCGACTCTCTTTGGTCTCCCCTCAGCCTCCATGAACGCCAACGACCGCTCCATCGTCGCGCTCGTGATGGTGGCCCACGGGCTGGTTCACACCTACGAGCTGTCCATTCCCATCTTCATGACGGCCTGGCTCGCGGAGTTCGGGGTGACGGAGGCAACGCTCGGGGGGCTGGTGGGGGCGGGCTACTTCTTGTTCGGGGCTGGGGCCCTGCCGGGGGGAATTCTCGCGGACCGCTTCGGGTCGCGACGCCTCATTGCAGGGTGCTTCGTGGGCATGGGCGGTGCGTTCGTGCTGCTGGGCCTCCTGCCGGGCGTCTGGGGCATCGGAGGGGCGCTTCTGGCGTGGGGGGCGGCCGCCAGCGTGTACCATCCGGCTGGACTCGCGCTCATCAGTACGGGGGTGCGGCAGCGGGGACGGGCCCTCGCCTACCACGGCATCGCGGGCAACGTGGGGATTGCGGGTGGGCCCCTCGCCACGGCGCTTCTCCTGCTCGTGTTCGACTGGCCCGTGGTGGCGGTCCTGCTGGGCCTGCCCGCCCTGGCCGCGTCCGCCTTCGCCCTCCGGGCCTCGTTCGACGAGACGGCGGCCGTGGGCCTCCACGACGCGACCGGCGAGACAAACACGGCTTCCGTCTCGGAGGCGACGAATCTGTCCACCCTATGGACCCGCACGCGCCACCTCTTCGCGTCGAGCTTCGCGGTCGTTTTCGCGCTCGTGGCCCTGTCGGGGCTCTACTACCGCGGCGTGCTCACCTTCCTCCCGGACCTGCTCACGCCGCTGGTGACGGTCGATCTACCCATCGACGTGTCGGCCGGCCGCTACGTCTACGCCGCCCTGCTCGCGGTGGGCATCGGGGGGCAGTACGTAGGGGGGCGGCTCTCGGAGCGGGACGACACGGAGCGCACCTTGGCGGGTGCCCTGGCGATCCTGGCCGGGGTGGCCATCGTCTTTCTGCCGGTGGCGGGCCTGGGAACCGGGGCGCTGCTCGTCGTGAGTGCCGGGCTGGGCTTTTTTCTCTTCCTCGTGCAGCCGCTCTACCAGGCGACGGTGGCCGAGTACACGCCGCCCGACGCGCGGGGGGTGTCCTACGGCTACACCTACCTCGCCATCTTCGGGGTGGGGGCGCTGGGAGCGACCCTGGCGGGCGCCCTTCTTCAAGAGGCCGGGCCGCCGCTCCTCTTCGGCGTGCTATCGAGCATCGCCCTGCTTGGGGCGGGGCTGAGCGGGGGACTCGCCGTGTCCGATCCACAGACGAAGGAAGCCTCGTAGGTCGGGGGGGCACGAGGCAGTCGACCGGCCTCCACGAATTTGGAAGCAGTTCCTAACCGCAGAGCGTATTGCCCACCGGTTCGCTTCCTCCTATCATGCTTTCCCGATTGCTGCAAATCGGGGTTCGCCAACGGGGACTCCGATTTGAAGCAGCCCTTGTCCCATGCTATTCTTTCTCCACACGTCCACCGTTCCTCGCTCATGGTGTCCCTTCGCGTTCCGGCGTGGATGATCGGGATCCTCAGCCTCGTTGTGATGGTGGGGTGTACGGAGAAAGACGGGCCTTCCAGTTCACCCTCGGCTCCGGGCGGCGGCCCCCTGGACCGCCGATTTCGTCGACATTCGGGGGCCGGACGCCCCGACGCCCCGATTCCGAACGCGCGCCAAGATGCTGTGGGACGACGAGGCGCTCTACGTAGCGGCCCGGCTTGAGGAGCCCGATGTCTGGGCCCGGCTCACGCGGCGCGACACCGTGGTCTTCTACGACAACGACTTCGAGGTCTTCATCGACCCCACCGGCACCACACACAACTACTACGAGCTGGAGGTGAACGCCCGAGAGACGGTGTGGGATCTGATGCTCCTCAAGCCCTACCGCGACGGCGGCCCGGCCCTGGACGCGTGGGACATCCGCGGTCTCGATGTGGGGGTAAATGTCGAAGGGACGCTCAACGACCCGTCGGACACCGACGAGGGATGGACGGTGGAGATGGCGCTGCCATGGGACGTGCTGGAGGAGGCCGCGCCTGAGGGACGCCCGCCCCGGGCCGGCGAGCAGTGGCGCCTCAACTTCTCGCGGGTGCAGTGGCCGACCACTGTCGTGGACGGCCGCTACCAGAAAGACGTGGATACCAGCACGGCCCATCCGGAGGACAACTGGGTGTGGTCGCCGCAGGGCGCGATCGACATGCACCGGCCCGAGCGCTGGGGCGTCGTGCAGTTTTCCGACGCTGAGGCAGGAGCCGGTCCGGATTCCGTGGACGCCACTCCAAACCGGACGGTCGCGTGGGCCCTACGCCGTCTTTACTACCGCCAGCGCGCCTACCGTGACGAGAACGGTCACTACACCGCTTCGCTCTCGAGCCTTAATGCCCACGAGATTGCCCTCGACGACCGGGCCTTCGACCCTACGCTCCAGACCACGCAGACAATGTACGAGATTACGGCACCTGGGGAAAACGGCACCACCGTGCACATCCG
>PXSX01000310.1 GCA_003022655.1 Bacteroidetes bacterium QH_1_64_81
ACAATCCGTTCCGGCGCGTACTCGTCTGCGAGGCGCTGCACCATGCGGTCGAGGACCGGACGTATGGAGGCACGGGGGTCCATGGCGCGGGGGGCTGAGATGCAAGTCAAATCCTTCCACGTGCGTCCACGGGTAGCGTTTCTCGCACCGCAGTCCCGTCGACGAGGTACGTCTCGTCCTGGGTGTGAACGGTCACGCAGGCGTGGTTCGGGACGATGCGGAGGCGATCGCCCACCGATAGGTCCGTGTCGTCAGCCACTGTGAGCCACCCGTGCTCCTCGGACAGATGGTCGACACGCGCGGACGAATGAGGCACCATCTCCCCCGCGTCTTCGAGAGCGATGCCGTATCCCTCCGTGCCGTAGCCGGTGTCCGTCGTGAACACCTTCTTCCCCGCGTCCACGAACGCGCGGTCGGGACCGTCGGGCTTGGATTGGAGGCTCACTACCGTGGTGAGGACCGTGAGCGCGCAATCGGCAAGCGAGGCCGCTCCCAGGGCCACCTGCATCGCGTCGTGCATCACGTAGTTGCCGGGGCGAATTTCGGTGACACGAAACCCGTCGCGCGCCGTGTTCTCGAAGGCAGCCATCGACGGCGTGGAGCCGACGCTGATCTCGAAACGGTCCGGGGTCACGTCCAGCACGTCGGCCTCGGCCAGGGCAGAAGCCACAGACAGCATCCGGTCGCGCTCATGCCGGGCCACGCGGCGGAGGGCTTCTTCTTCGGTCTCTCCGTCGGACGGGCCGTCGTACGCCTGCCCGGCGTGGGTGAGGAGGCCCGCGAGCTGGAGGCCGGGCAGCGATGTGATCCGCTGGGCCAGTGTGACCGCAGCCTCTTTGTCCGACCAGTGCACGCCGCAGCGCCCGTGGCCCACGTCCACCTCCATCAGCACCTCCACCGGATCGTCCGCGTCGGCGTACACGGCCGACGCCTGCTCGGCGCCCGCGACGGTGTCGACCGTGAACGAGATCGTCGCCTCGTCGCGAAGGGCCTGCAGCCGCTCGTGCTTGTCGCGGCCCGTGACGGGGTACGCTGCGCACACGTCCTCGAATCCTGCGTCGACGAACGTCTCGGCCTCCGCCACGGTGGCCACGGTGAGCCCCTCCGCGCCACGCTGTTGCTGCCGGCGGGCAATGGCCACGGACTTGTGCGTCTTGACGTGGGGGCGGAGGGCCACGTCGTTCGTGTCGGCTTTTTTCTGCATGGCCGCGAGGTTGATCTCTAGACGCGGCTGCTCGACGAGGAGAGACGGCGTAGACAGGTCGTCGAGAGCCATGAAGCCAGGAGCCTGTGGACGGTGGAGAGGAAGCGGATTCGCGGGAAACGACGATTGGCGTGTGGGTTCCGGAGCCATCGAGGCAGGAACCTTTCGGTCGCTGGGCGCATCTGACAGATCGACGCGCACCACCCCATCCTCCCCCCTGCCCGCATGCCCTCGTTTCAGTCCGTCCGACGCTTCCTTCTCCTGGCGGCACTTGTCCTCGCCGTCGGAGCAGGAACAGCCCACGCCCAGATGGAGATGCCGCCCCACTCGCTCGGGGAGGTGATCGAGCAGGCCGAGGCGGAGAGCACACCTATTCTGCTTGACATCTATGCGCCGTGGTGTCCGTACTGCCAGAAAATGCAGGAGACGGTCTACGCCGACTCGACAGTGCGTGCGACCCTGAATCGTCAGTTCACCTACGCCCGCCTCAACCGCGACGCCACGGCGGGGTCCCACCAGTTTGACGGCCGCACGCTCTCGTCGAAGCAACTGGGCCTAGCGCTCGGGGCGCGGGGCGTGCCCACAACCGTCTTCCTGAAGGCCGACGGCACGCCCATCGCGAAACAACCCGGCTTTATCAAGCGAGATCTCTTTCTGGAGTTGATCCGATATGTCGGCTCCGGAGCGTACGAGGAGCAGAGCTTCGAGGCGTTTCGGGGGGAGGCGTCCGAGTGACCGTCCGAAAGGAAGGGACATTCCATTGGGAGGTCGGGAGGGAGTTCTTTCTTTGTCTGACTGCGGTCCGCAGTCGGGGTCAGCGGTTCAAGGAGGAAATACACCCCGGCGATCGCTTCCTTTCTCCTCGTAACGTTCCAACGTTCAACGTTTTACGTTGGAACGTTTGGTAAGAATTAGATCATTCTGAGGGACCTCCTTCTCCAGCATCTAGACATTATCACACGGATTCCGTATTACTGGTCGCCCGTCGCCTCCACCCGCGCCGACTCGATCCGATCGAAGGCGCGAAGCCGGTCCACCACGTCCATCCCGTCCGTCACCCGCCCGAAGGCCGTGTAGTCGCCGTCCAGGTGCGGCTGCATGCTGTGGGGGATGAAGAACTGACTGCCCTCCGTGTCCGTGCCGGCGCTGGCCATGCCGAGGGTGCCACGACGGTGGCCGATGCGGGTGACCTCGGTACGGAGGAAGAAGTTGGGCCCGCCGAAGCCATCCTGTCGCGCAAAGTCGCCGCCCTGCACCACGAAATTCGGCACCACGCGGTGGAACGGGACACCGTCGTACCGCCCGCTCCTGGCAAATCGCGTGATGGCTTGTACCGTCTGCGGCGCCTGCTCGGCGTCCAGCTCGATCGTGACTGTGCCCTGATTGGTCTCGAAAGTGAGGCGCGGGTGCGGACCCAACTTCTGGAGGTATTCCCAGTCGATCGACGGCGTCTCGGGCAGCGGGGTCGCCGCGGCCGTCACCGTCGTGTCGGTCGCTTCGGAGAGCCCCTGCGCGGCGGC
>PXSX01000311.1 GCA_003022655.1 Bacteroidetes bacterium QH_1_64_81
TCGCCCAGAAGTCCAGGGCCGCGTCGTTGGCGGCCAGCACGTTGAGGCGAAGGCGCCGTGCCCCAATCCGGTCGGTCCAGTCCCGAACGGCATTGACCAGCTGTGTGGCGAGGCCCTGGCGACGATCCTCCGGGCGCACGTAGAGCTCGTCGAGGTACACCTCCGAGCTTTCTTCGTAGATCGGAGGCGGCCCCCACCGGTGCGCCGACGCGAAGCCTACAATCTCGTCGTCGGCCTCCGCCACGTAGATACGGTACGTCTCGTCGTCGAGCCACTGCGGAAAGTCGTTGTCCCATCGTTCCCGCGCATTGTCCGCCACGCCGAACCGGTCGTCCAGTTCGTCCTGCTCCCTTAGCAGCTGCACCCAGAGGTCGCCCACCGTCATTTGGTCATCGGACTGAGCACGTCGCACGTCGGGGTACGGCATAAGGGTGGAGAGCGTGGGGGTGGAGAGTGGAGGGGGAACGGACGTGGTGAAACGGGAGGAACCTCACGTCGCGGCGGGTGTGGCCGCGGCGTCGGCCCGGGTGCGCTTCAGGTAGCCCTCCGACGCCAGCAGCTCAGCGTTGAGGAGGGCCCCGCCAGCTGCCCCGCGCACAGTATTGTGGGACAGCAGGACGAACTTCACGTCGTTGACGGGGCAGTCCTGGATCCGCCCCACGGAGACGGTCATGCCCTCCCCAGCCTTCACGTGGCGCTGCGGCTGCGGCGCATCGGGGGCCTCCAGCACCTGCACGAAGGGATCGGGGCGGCTCGGCAGCGATCGAGTGGCGGGCGGCGCCTCGAAGCGGCGCAGCGTATCGGCCACCACCTCGGCATCCACGTTGTCCCGGAAGCGGACCGAGGCGCACGCTAGGTGGCCGTTGCGCACCGGCACGCGTGTGCACTGGGCACTGAGGGTGAGGTCCGCAGGCACCACGTCTTCGCCGTCCAGCGTACCGAGAATTTTTTGCGGCTCAGTTGCCAGCTTTTCCTCCTCCCCCCCGATGTACGGAATCACGTTCCCCACGGCGTCGAGCGACGGCACGCCCGGGTAGCCCGCGCCGGAGAGGGCCTGCAGCATCGTCACCTGCACGGCCTCCACTTCGAAGGCGTCCATGAGAGGATGAAGCCCACAGATGAGGCCCGTGGTGGAGCAGTTGGGATTGGTCACGATGAAGCCCTCCGAGTCCCACGACTGCGCGTCGATGAGCGCCAGGTGGTCGGGGTTGACTTCCGGGATGAGGAGCGGCACGTGGTCGTGCAGCCGGTAGTTCTTGGCGTTCGACACGACCGGGACGCCCGCCGCCGCAAAGGCCTGCTCAATCTCGCCCGCGACCGAGGAGCTGAGAGCGGAAAACACGAAATCGCAGTCCAGAGCCTCCGGTTCGGTGCGCTGCACCTCCAGGGACGCGACGTGCTCCGGAATTGAAGCTCCGCTGAGCCAGTTTGCCGCCTCTCGATAGGGCCGGCCCGCCGACTGCTCGGAGGCGGCCACGGCCGTCACCGTGAACCGCGGATGGCCGTCCAACAGTCGGATGAAGGTTTGACCGACGGCGCCGGTGGCGCCCAAAATGCCGACTCGGTACTCGCGTGCGTTCATGTGCTCGCGGAACGTTTAACGTCCAAGACTGCGGGTGGTGACCAAACCCAGGCGTCTCGTGGGCCTGGGCCGCACAGACACTGCGCATGCCTCTGCGAACCGCCGCCTGCAACTGCGTCGTTTTCGAGAGTGTTCCACCTCCCTTCTCACGCCGCCAATCGTCCCAGACTTTTCGTCCGCGGATATTTGTGGAAGGATTGTCAATTTGTAGATTGTAGTTGCCACTGCCCTCCCGGGTACACTCCTCCGCACCAACCCCGCACGCCCATGACCGATTCCTCCGAGTCCGATCTGATCGACGGACGCACCCTCTCCCAAGCCGTCCGCGACGACGTCCAATCCGAGATCGACGCGTGGACCGGCGACGACCACCGCCCCCCCTTCCTATCCGCCGTGCTGGTCGGGGACAATCCGGCCTCCGAGGCGTACGTGCGCGGCAAGGAAAAGGACGCGGCGGAGGTCGGCATTGAGACCGAGACGCATCACCTCGACGCCGACACGTCGCAGGAGGGACTCCTGGACCTGGTCTACGATTTGAACACCGCCCCCTCGGTGGACGGCATCCTCGTGCAGCTTCCCCTCCCCGACAACATCGACGAACAAACGATCATAGACGCCGTCGATCCGTCGAAGGACGTGGACGGCTTTCACCCCGAAAACTTGGGCCGCCTGATGCGGGGCAATCCCCGGTACATTCCGGCCACGCCGTACGGCATCATAGAGATGCTCTCCCGATCCGACATTGATCCGGAGGGGATGGACGCGGTCGTCGTGGGACGGTCCAACATCGTGGGCAAGCCTCTGGCCAACCTGCTCCTGCGCCGCACCGCCAACGCCACCGTCACCGTCTGCCACAGCCGCACCCGTGACCTGGCCGCTCACACGCGCCGGGCCGACCTCCTCGTGGCGGCAGCCGGCCAGGCCGCCTTCATTGACGGCACGATGGTGAAGGAGGGGGCCGTCGTGATCGACGTGGGCATCAATCGGGTGGAAGATTCCTCCGCCGACCGCGGCTATCGGCTCGTAGGGGACGTCGATTTTGAAGATGTGCGGCCCAGGGCCGCCCGGATCACGCCGGTGCCGGGGGGCGTCGGACTCATGACCCGGGCCATGCTTCTGAAGAACACCCTGACGGCG
>PXSX01000312.1:0-5123 GCA_003022655.1 Bacteroidetes bacterium QH_1_64_81
TCGATCGTCTCGTAGCCGACGAACGTTACCCGGACCTCGTACGTCCCCGGCGCAATGTCGTCGATTGTGTAGGAGCCGTCGGGGCCGGCCGCCGTGCCAAAGTCGGTGTCCGCTAGGACAACATTAGCGCCCGGCAGGGGATTGCCCTCCGAATCCTCAACACTTCCGGTGAGGGTCGCGGTCTGCTGGGCAACTACCGTCCCCGCAGCAAGAAAGGCCCATGTGAGGCTGGCCAGTACGATTGTGGAGAGGTAACGGAGTGTCATAGGTGAGGGGATTGGCGTTGGGAAAGTGGACGAGAGGACACCAGGGGACTTCGCTCGTAACAAATGCAGTGAGGCGAGGACTTGTCGCGAGCGGATCCATTATAACTCTTAGACGAATTGCTGTCAAAGACCTAGAATCGCTTCCATGTGCTTCGTCTAACGGATCAGGGCGCAAGCGGGTAAAATTTTGGCAACAGGCGGGAGTGATCTTCTCCTTCTCCGCTCTGTTCGAGACGACACCCCGATTCCTCAGCTTTCTTCCATGATTTCCTTGCCTCTTTTTGCCGACCGGCTCCGCGCCACCGCCCGCACGGCCAACATCTCGCCCGTAACGGTCCTCACTCGGCTCCTGCTCGGCCCCGTGGCGGACCCCGATGGGCCCGGCCCCCGCCACACCCTGCTGGCCGTGTGCCCCAACTCCGAGGCGGTGGCCCGCGCGGCTCTTCGCGCCGCCCAGGAGGCCCGCACCCCCCTCCTCTACGCCGCCACCCTCAACCAGGTGGACCGCGACGGCGGCTACACCGGCTGGACGCCCGACGCTCTCGCGGCCTTCGTGGCGGAGGAGGCAGAACGCCTAGACATAGAAGTGCCCGTGTTTTTGGGGCTCGACCACGGCGGCCCCTGGGCCAAGGACGCCCACGTCTCCCAACCGCCGTCGGGACTTGACGCCGCGACCGCGATGACCGAGGCGAAACGCTCGGTCGCCGCGTGCATCGAGGCCGGGTACGACCTGCTCCACCTTGACCCCGCGGCAGGTCCCCCCGACGCCGACACGCCCCTCCCAATCGGCACGCTGATCGATCGGACCATCACCCTCTTACACCACGCTGAGTCCGTGCGACGGACGCAGGACCGAGCCCCGATTGCCTACGAAGTGGGCACCGACGAGGCGCGCGGCGGCCTGCGGCGCGCAGATCGGATGCGGACCTTCCTCCGCCGCCTCCATGCCACCCTTGACGACCGGAACCTTCCGAATCCGTCGTTCGTGGTCGGCGACCTCGGCACTACGCTCGACTCCGGTCACTTCGACGCGGATCGGGCCCGGCGACTCGTGACCGCCGCGTCCGACGAGATGAACGCCCTGGTGAAGGGCCACTACACCGACGACGTGGACACACCGTCGGCCTATCCCTTGAGCGGCGTGGGCGGGGCCAACGTGGGGCCGGGCCTGTCGGCCGTCGAGGCCGAAGCGGTGCGCGACCTTGCGGCGCTGGAGGCCCGCCTCGGCAGGGACTCCGGTGTGACCGACACGCTGCGGACGGCCGTGGTGGAGAGCGAACGCTGGACGAAATGGCTCCACCCAGCGGAGCAGGGGTGCGCGTTCGAGGACCTCCCCGACGACCGGCAGCACTGGCTCGTGAACACGGGCAGCCGCTACGTATGGAGCGCCCCAGCCGTAGAGGCCGCCCGGGCTCGGCTCTACGAGAACGTGGCGCCGTACCGCGACGCCGAGGCCTTCGTGCAGTGGCGGCTCAAGACGGCCATCCTCCACTACATGCACGCCTTCAACCTGACCGGCCTCACCGATCGATTGTTGGAGGCCCTCCCGGAGGACGTACCGTGGCCCCAAGTCGTGCCAAGCCCTTAAAACCCAGTGCGTGTGGGCGTCTGGGCGTATGGGAGAATAACAACTCGGAGCGCACCCTCACCCTGTCTCCCATTCTCCTACGCTCCCACGCCCGAACGCCCACACGCAGACACGCCCACACGCAGAATCACCGCTTCATCGCCAGGATCACGCCGTCGGCCAGGGGCAACATGCTGAGGTCGATCCGCTCATCGTCGCGAAGCTTCTCGTTGAGGCGCTGAATGGCCCGCACGCTCTCCTCTTCTACCTCCGGGTCGGTCACTCGTCCGCCGCGAAACATGTTGGTCGATGAAGGAGAAGTCGAACGTCCCGTCCTGCCCGTCCTCGAGCAGCGCCGAGAGGGTCTCCTCGGCCGGGGCGATGCGGAGGTCGATGCGGTCGGCCACGCCCGCCTCCACCCAGTAGCGGTGGGCCACCCCGGTGTACTCCTCGCTCACGTCGCAGGCCACGAGCGTGCCGGTGGGCGGGAGCTCCATCGCTACGGCAAGCGCGCTGTATCCGGTGAACACGCCGACCTCGATGCTGCGGCGGACGCCGATCAGGCGCACGAGGAACCGGAGAAACTGGCCCTGCTCCGGGGCAATCTGCATCTCGGACCGCGGGTGCTCGGCCGTCTCTGTCCGGAGCCGCTGCATGACGTCCGGCTCGCGGAGCGACACGGACAGCAGGTACTCGTGGAGCTCATCCGGCAGGCCGATGGACTGGTTGGACATGGTTCGGTATGGCGCTGGACGTTGGGACGTTGAACGTTGGCACGCTAGGGGGGGTCACGCCTGCTCTACCAATGAGTAGCATTTCAAGTCTGCGAGCGGATGGCAATGGTCTGTGCCAGCCCTCGGAATGATCGCTCCCCGCTTCAAGCGTCCTCTGAAGGTGCCCCTTTCACGAGGGAAAATCAACATACGAGCCATCGGGATAGTGGCCGTCCGCCGTCGCATTCGAGGCGACCATCGCTGGGGTCAACTCACATATCCGGAATGCGGCCGAACGTTTTAAATAATACGCGAGAACATTCCAACGCATCCCCCTACGAACGTTTTGGAGAACGGCGGGTACAGTTCATTCCCGAGGATCGAGGGGTCCGCCCTGGCCCGACTCGATAGACGCCGGTCCGGTCCCAATGCCGGTTTCATACTCCAACCCCCTCAATTCTACTGTCGCCGATGAGCGCTCCCCAAATTCTCTGGGTCGACGACGAGATCGACCTGCTCCGCTCCCACGTCATGTTTTTGGAGGACAAAGACTACGAAGTCCAAACCGTGGCGAACGGAGCCGACGCGGTCGACCTCGTGCGGCAGCAGCCATTCGACGTGGTGCTCCTCGATGAGCAGATGCCGGGCATGGAGGGCCTGGAGACGCTCGATGCGATTAAGGACGAGCGGCCGGAGGTGCCCGTGGTGATGGTCACGAAGAGTGAGGAAGAGGACCTGATGGAGGCCGCCCTCGGGAACCGGATCAGCGACTATCTGACCAAGCCGGTCAATCCCAGCCAGATCCTCCTCACCTGCAAGCGCCTGCTGGAGCAGTCCCAGATCCGACAAGAAACCCTCTCGCAGCAGTACCTGCAGTCGTTCAACCAGATTTCCCAGCAGCTCCGCGGCTCCCTCTCCCCCGACGAGTGGGTCGACCTCTATCAGACGCTCGTTGAGTACGACCTGGAGCTGACGGACGACGAAAACGCCCGGCAGGTTTTTCAGGACCAGTTTGAGGAGGCCAACCGCGAGTTCGGGGCCTTCATCGAGGCGAACTACGCAGACTGGATCACCCACGTCGAGGACCCACCCTCCGAATACCGCCCGGTGCTTTCCCACGAGGTGGTCCCGGAGTTTGTCCTTCCGGAGGCAGGCGACGACCCGGTCGTGTTTTTCGTGATCGACTGCCTGCGGTACGACCAGTGGCTTGAGCTCGCCGAACTTCTGCGGCCACACTACGCCATCGACACGGACTTCTACATGAGCATCCTGCCCACGGCCACCCCGTACTCCCGCAACGCCATCTTTAGCGGCATGCTGCCGATGGACCTCGTGGACCGCTTCCCGAAGGCGTGGCAGACGAGCGAGGAGAGCGAGCACAGCCGCAATCAGTACGAAGAGGCGCTGCTGCACCACCAGCTCGACCAGCACCACCGCGGCGACCTGAGCGTGCGCTACGACAAGCTCATTACGGCCGAGGACGGCCAGCAGCTCGCCCAGGACGCCGCCAACCTCACGCAGCACGACCTGAGCGCCGTCGTCGTCAACTTCATCGACATCCTGGCCCACAGCCGCTCCGAGTCGGACGTCCTCCAGGAGCTGGCGCCCGACGAGGAGGCTTACCGGGCCCTCACGCGTACCTGGTTCGAGCACTCGTGGCTCTTCGACATGCTGCGGGCTCTCTCGAAGACGGACTGTACGGTCGTCCTCACCAGTGACCACGGCGCGATTCGCAGCCTGCGATCGACCAAGGTGATCGGCGACCGCGAGACGTCGACGGCCCTGCGCTACAAGTACGGGAGCAACCTGAAGTGCGACGAGGACGACGCCATCCTGGTACGTGAGCCGGAGCGGTTTGGGCTTCCCAGCTACGGCATGAATACGAACTACCTCCTCGCCAAGGAGGACTACTACTTCGTGTATCCCACCGACTTCCATCACTACGAGAAGCTTTACCGCGACACGCTGCAGCACGGCGGGGCGTCGATGGAGGAGATGATCCTACCGGTGGCGACACTTAGACCGAAGTCGTGATCGTCCTGCACACGAACTGCGCTCTGCTTCTTGCTTGCCCGCACCCAAAGGGAATGATGCGTGATTCGTGATGCGTGAAAAGTTCCTCAGCCGCGAAACGGAGATCGACACACTCCGGGACCTCTTCCCTGGCACCACGGCGTCGGTCGAGGGGACGATGGACCTGGGCGCCAGGGTTGCGGAGCGAGTCGGCCCCGGCGCCGTCCTCGCGCTCTATGGGGACCTCGGTACCGGGAAGACGCACTTCGTGAAGGGGATCGCGGCGGGGCTCGGCATTTCCCCGGCCGAGGTGCGCAGCCCCACCTTCACCATTCTCTCCGTGTACGACGAGGGCGAACGACCGCTCTACCACTTCGACGCCTACCGCGTGCAGAACCCCGACGAGTTCGTGGAGTTGGGCTTCGAGGAGTACGCCCACGGCGACGGCCTCACGTGCATCGAATGGGCCGACCGCGTCACTGACCTGCTTCCGGCCAACGCGATCCACCTCCAGTTCCACCACGTCGCCCCCTCGAAACGCCGCGTCACGCTCGGCGCCCCGAA
>PXSX01000312.1:5215-7626 GCA_003022655.1 Bacteroidetes bacterium QH_1_64_81
GCGTACGCCCCGGGACTGGACCGGATGGAAACGCTCGTAGACGCGCTGGGCAACCCCCACGAGGCGCTGCGGGCCGTGCACGTGGCCGGCACGAACGGCAAGGGCTCGACGGCGGCCATGATCGCCGCCATCGCCACCGCGGCGGGCCTGCGGACCGGGCTCCACACCTCCCCCCACCTCACGCACGTCACCCAGCGGATGCGAATCGACGGCGTGCCCGCCCCCACCGACTGGCTCGCCGACACGCTCGACCAGCACCGCGCCCTTATCGAAGAGGTGCAGCCCAGCTTCTTCGAGCTCACCGTGGCGCTCACCTTCCGCTACTTCGCCGAGCAGGACGTGGACCTTGCCGTGATCGAGGTGGGGCTGGGTGGGCGGCTCGACTCGACGAACGTGCTCCACCCAGCCCTGTCGATCATCACGCACATCGACCTCGACCACACCGAGATGTTGGGCGATACCCTCAACGCCATCGCCCGCGAGAAGGCCGGGATCATTGAGCCGCAGACCCTGGTCCTCAGCGCCGTGACGAAGGACGAGGCGCAGGCCGCCATCGCGGAGGTCGCCGCCGAACAGGACGCCCCCCTTCACCGACTCAACGACGAGGCGACCTGGACGACGCATCGATCCAGCTTGACCGGCAGCGTGTTTACGCTTGATACGCCCGTCCCCAACAACTACGACCGCCTCTCGGTGTCCCTCCCCGGCCGTCACCAGCAACGGAACGCGGTGTTGGCCGTACGGGCCGCCGAACTGACATTCCTCGCGGACGAAGGCCCCTACGCCACTGCCACGGCGGTCCGGGAGGGGCTCGGCGACGTGCAGGGGCACACGGGGTTCCACGGGCGGTTCGACGTACTGCAGGAGGAGCCGCTCGTCGTGGTGGACGTGGGGCACAACCCGCCGGCCATCGCCGCCACCCTGGAGACCATCGCGCCCGCCGTGGCGGAGCGCGGCGGCACGCTGCACGTGTGCCTCAACGCGGTCGAGGGCAAGGGCCTGCCGGAGACCGCCGAGATGCTCGCCAAGCGCGACGCACAGGTGACCCCCTTCCCGATGGACACGAAGCGCGCCCTCCCGCCCGACGAGATCACTGCGACGCTCCGCGCCTACGGGGTCTCCGTCCATGCGCCTCAGTCGCTCGCCGATACACTCGACACGTTCCGGCGCACCGCCGCTCCCGAAGACGGTCTCCTCTGCGTCGGGACGCACAAGGTGATGGAGGTACTTCCGGCCGAGTTCCGCGGTTCGCAATAGTCCCCCGCGGGCCCATCGCGCCGGAGAGTAGCGCAGAACGCGCACTCGGAGGCGACTCGTTCGCCCAGCGCGTTGATGCGGTCGACCTGGTCGTGATGCTCGTCCTTGTTGGCCCCCCGCAAGTGGCCCTTCACCGCCACCGTCAGGTCGTCACGGTTCTCGATCACACATGCGCCTGCGCATCCTCAGTGACCTGCACATTCGGGATCACGGTCCGCCCGATCTGTGCCGGACGGAGGCCGATCCCCCTGCCGACGTCGTTGTCCTCGCAGGAGACATTCATCGGGGCCTCGATTCAGTTCGATGGATGCGGTCGGCCTTTCCGGAACGCCCCGTCGTGTGCGTGACTGGCAATCATGAGTACTACGACGGCTACCTGGACGCGACCCGCTACGCCCTCCGACGGGCCGACGACAGGGATCCCGAGGGCGAATCTGGACGCGCGGTGTCGGGAGGCATTTACGTTCTCGAACGGAACCAAGTTATCATCGGGGACCTCCGGATTCTGGGATGCACCTTTTGGACCGACTTCGAGCTCTTTGAGGGACGGCGGGCAAGCGCGGTGCGCGCCTGCCGGGCCAATGTGGATGATTTTCGGCGCATCCATTTGCTGCGGGCGCGTCGGCCTCTCCGCCCCCGCGACGTAGCCCGTTCCCACCAGACGTCGGTCCGGTGGCTGCGGCGGAAACTGGCAGAGACGCCGCCCGCGGGAGTGCGAACCACAGTCGTGCTCACGCACCACGCTCCGTCGCCCCGATCCGTCGACCCGCGGTATGCGAACAGCCTCACCAGTGCCGCCTTCGTGGCCCGTCGGGAGCGACTCGTCGAAGCGTCCGGGGCGGCGCTCTGGGTCCACGGTCACGTCCACGCCTCGTTCGACTACAGCCTCGGCGACACGCGCGTGCTGTCCAATCCCCGCGGGCACGGCGACGAGAACCCTGACTTCCGGGCTGGGCTGGTGGTGGACGTGTAGGGGCCAGCGCGGATCGTCTCCGCGGAGCCGTGTCGGCCGGGGGGAGTATCCTCGAAGCGACGGGCGGCACTGCGCGTCGGAATACGCGCCCAGACGCGATCTCTACAGTTGTTACGTTCCTTCTATTCCTCAAACGTAGCGGAAAATACAGAAGATTGCTTCTGCCTCATCCGTAGGGGGT
>PXSX01000313.1 GCA_003022655.1 Bacteroidetes bacterium QH_1_64_81
GGGGGCGACGACGCTGCTGTCGGCGCTCGTGGCCCGGGCGTCCCGCGGCGGCCCGCTCTTGCCCGTTCTTCTGCTCCCGCTGCTGGTGCCGCTGCTGGTATCGGGGGTGGGCGCCACGCGCAAGGCGCTGGTCGGCCAGCCGTGGGTAACGGCCCAGGACGAACTCCTAACCCTCGTGGGCTTTGCCGGGGCGACGATTTCGGCGGCGGTGGTGCTGTTCGACTACGTCTGGGTCGAATGATGGATGAATGTCTGGAGGTGTGAAGGGGGGATGTGTAGAAGTCCGGGGGTGCGGGGACGCGCTGCATGTTGCAAGTAATATGCGGCACGCTTCCACGCCCCCCATTTCCCCAAGCTCAACGCCCAACACTCAACGCCCAACGCTGTCCCCATAACGCCCAAACGCCCACACGCAATCACGCCCATACGCCTCCCCAGTGCTTTGAACGTTGAGCGAATTCAGGGGCGCCCTGGAAAGCCCCTACTTTTTGCGGCGTATCATCGCTTGATCTCGCTTGTCGCAGCCCCTCCCCATCCCATGTCCACCGACGTCCAAACGG
The DNA here is from genome assembly GCA_003022655.1 of Bacteroidetes bacterium QH_1_64_81. The sequence continues at coordinate 561 of PXSX01000313.1, forward strand.
CCCATCTGGTCAATCGCCGGCTGTACCGCATTGTGCGCGGGCTCGTGGTGCTGGTGCTTACCGGCGTCGTCGTCGCCGGCTTTCTGGGCGAGATTCCGCAGTTGGACATCCTCGAGCAATCGGCGCGGAACCTCTATTTCCACGTGCCGATGTGGTTTACGCTCATGGCGGCCACCATCGTCTCGGCGTACCACTCGGCCCGGCATCTCCGAAGCGGCGCCCGCATCCGGGATGTGCGAGCGCGCGAAGCGGCCCGGATTGCGCTCATCTTCGGCGGTCTCGGCATTGCGACCGGCATGGTGTGGGCCCGCTTTACGTGGTACGAGGGCACGGGTGTGTGGTGGAACTTTGACCCGAAGCAGTCGATGGCGGCGGTCCTCCTGCTCATCTACGGCGGGTATTTTGTCCTGCGGGACGCGATCGACACGCCGAGCACCCGCGGGCGCATCGCGGCTGTGTACAACTTGTTCGCAGTCGTCACGATGCCGTTTCTGCTCTATATTCTGCCTCGGCAGATGCCCAGCCTCCATCCCGGTGGCGAAGGAAGCCCGGCCTTCAGCCAAACGGACCTCGCCCCCGCGATGCGGTGGGTCTTCTATCCGTCTGTGCTGGCCTTTCTCGGTCTTTTCTGGCTGCTGTACACGCAGCGGGTTCGCCTCGCCTGGATTCGCGAGGCCCTGCGCGTCGAGCAACGAGAGGAGGTCGCCGCCGGCCTCCAGGACGCGGCCGACTCGTAAGGGCCTGACCGTCGTCTGCTCTCTGCGCCTGCTCAACAATTCCTGATCGCGCACGCACTTTCCGCTGCCCCCCATGACGATCCACCCGATTCGGTCGGATGATGCCCTGACTTACCGACCGGCGCAGGAACGCCCCGACACGACCTCGGCCTACGACAGCACCTGGGTGGAGCAGCCGGAGGACTCATCGCCGACGGGCCTGGACCGCGTCATGGGGCAAGACGGCAAAATCTACGTCGTGCTCGCCGTGGTGCTCCTGATCTGGATCGGCCTCCTTACGGTGCTCTTTCGCACCGATCGCAAGATCGACCGGTTGGAACGGCGCCTCGACCGGCACATTTCAGACGATGAGTGACCCTGATTCTCTACCTGTCTCTCTTGTCCGCCATGAAGTGGAAGACTGTCATCGGGCTGGCCGCCATGCTCGGCTTCGGGACGCTCCTGCTCGTCAACTTCGGCAGCCAGGTCGGCGGATACATGGATTTTGAGCAGGCCGCCCGCACCGGGGCGTCGGCGCACGTGGTGGGCACATGGGCGGAGGATCGTCCGACCCACTACGATCGGGCCCAGAATGTCTTTACCTTCTACATGCGCGACGAGATGGGGACGTTGCAGAAGGTCCGGTACAACAACCCGAAGCCGGCAAATTTTGAGGAGGCCGAAAAGGTGGTCGTCCAGGGCAAGAACCAGGGCAGCGTCTTCGTGGCCGACAACATCCTCGTGAAGTGCCCCTCGAAGTACAACGATGCTCGCGGGCTGAAGCAGAAGGCAAGCCGCTCGTCGTCGGGGGCCTCGTCATCGCCCGTTCCTTCGCAGTAGCTCCCCACGGCCTGTGCGCCCGCTGCACCTGCCCTGTCCGGGGGCTCTCCTCGCTCTTGGGCTCCTAACTGTCGGTTTGACACTTCCGTCTGTGTCCAACGCCCAGTCGCTCCCCGAGAATCCACTTCCGCCGTGCCCCGACACCCCCAACTGTGAGCGGACGGCACGACCATACAAGATCCCACCGGACACTCTTTTCGTCGCGGCCCAGCGCGCGCTCGAGTCACTGGATCCCACCACACTCCGCCTTCCCGACTCTCCGCCCGGGCGCCGCGCCGAAGCGGTGTACCGCGTGGCCCTGATCTTTAAGGACGATGTGGAGGTGGCCGTGAAGGCGCGGGCCGACGGGGGCAGTGTCCTCTATGTTCGCAGCGCGAGTCGCGTGGGCTACAGCGATCTCGGCGTCAACCGACGCCGCGTACACCGACTGCTGGAGGCCGTCGACGACGCCCTTGAGGCGGACCGATCCCGGGAGTAATAAGAGTCTGTTTTAATTTATCTCTCGGGCTCCGAGCGGCCTTGACGGGCTGCAAATTGCCCCTTCACTCGACCGGTATAGCGCCGTGGCGATCAGAAAATAGATGGCCAGGCCCAGAATGTCGTTGAGGGTGGTTACAAACGGGCCCATCGCGCTGGCCGGGTCGATGCCGAGCCACGTGAGCAGGAACGGGATGAGGGCCCCGTTCGTGGTGGCCACCAGACTCACGCAGAGCATGGTGAGGCCGAGCGTGGCCACGAGCATCGTCACGTTTCCCATCCCAAGCGCGGCAACCGTCCCGCAGAGGAGCGCCGCCACCACAACTCCGTTGAGGAGCGCGACGACCATTTCTTTCCCGATGCGCTTGAAGGCGTCGGACAGCCAGAGCTCCCCGGAGCCAAGTCCCTGCACGGCAATGGCCGCGCTCTGGACGGCGGCGTTCCCTCCCATGGCGGTGACGATGGGAATGAACGTGGCCAGCACCACGGCCTGCTCCAGCGTGGCCTCGAACACGCCAATGACGGTGCCGGAAAGTCCCGACCCGACGAGGCCCACGATGAGCCACGGCAGCCGACCGCGACTCACCTCGACGGCGGTGTCAACGGTTCCCTCCTGCCCGGTGAGGCCACTCATGAGTTGAATGTCCTCCTCCGCCTCGTCGCGAATCACGTCGACTACGTCGTCGACCGTGATGCGTCCCATCATGCGCCCACTCTCATCGACCACCGGAACCGATACGAGGTCGTACCGCCGCACGACGCGTCCCACCTCCTCCTGATCGACCTCCGGCGCGACGGAGATGAAATCAGGATCCATGACGTCGCGTACCTTTACCGACCCCGCCGAGAGGAGCAGTTGCTTGAGCGAGAGGGTCCCGAGCAGGGTCCCGTTCTTGTCTACGACGTAGGCGGTGTAGACCTCCTCCACGTCGGCGGCATTGCGCCGCACCTCTTCGGTGGCCTCCCGGAGGGTCCAGTCCGGCGGGATGGCCACGTACTCGCGGGCCATGATGCCCCCGGCCGTCTCTTCCCCGTATTCCAGGAGCTCAGTCAGGTCCTCCGCGTCCCCCAGATCGGGGAGCACCTGCAGGGCCGTCTCCTCCGGCAGGTCGGCGAGGACGTCGGCCGCATCGTCGGTGTCGAGGACGTCGATCAGGTCGGTGAGCGTCTCCGGCGCGAGCTCCTCCATCAGTGCGGCCCGCACGGCGTCCTCCATCTCCGCAACGACGTCGCTTCCCAGCTCCGGCGGCAGCCACCGGAAGAGCCGCTGGGCCTCGTCGTCTGGTAGGCGTCGAAGCAGGAGGGCCACGTCGGCCGGGTAGAGGTCGGCCACGAGGTTGAGCACCATCCCGCGCTGCCCCTCGGACAGCAGGGTCACAATGTCGTTGACGACCGACTCGTCGACCTAGAGATCCTCCCTCCGCATACGACTCGGCCCCGGAGTCGCTCCGTGCCGCTACGGGCCGGGGGCAGGATCGGCGTAGGCGTTCAGGTGGCGGGCGAGCGTCGCAAAGTCGTCCGGCGTGAGCGCCTCGGCGCGCTTGCGGCCCCAGTCGTTCGGAAAGCCCACCCCCTGCTCCTTCGTCCAGGCGCTCAGGCTGTTGCGGAGCATCTTGCGCCGCTGGTTGAACGCAGCCCGCACGTAGCGGCGTACGTCGTCGACCTGAAGATCGCCAGGCTCCGTCTCGGTGTCAAACTGGAGTCGAACCACCGCGCTCGTCACGTCGGGCTGCGGCGAAAAGACCTGTGGAGGTACGGTAAAGCAGAGCGTCGGATTCGCAAAGAGCTGTAGCAGCACGCTCAGAATGCCGTACGCCTTGGTGCGCGGCTCGGCCACGATGCGCTCCGCCACCTCGCGCTGCATCGTGAGCACGGCCTCGGCGAGGGGGCGCCGGTGCTCAAGCAGCGAGAAGAGAATCAGGCTCGTGAGGTAGTACGGCGTGTTGCTGATGACGAAAAGCGGCCCGCCTTTCTC
>PXSX01000314.1:0-2661 GCA_003022655.1 Bacteroidetes bacterium QH_1_64_81
AACGTCGACTTCCCGACGTTGGGGTAGCCCGCGACGACTACCGTCGGCTCGTCGGGACGGATGGGTCGATCCGTATCCCCGACGGAAACGGTTGCGTCAAAATAAGGGCAACTTAGAAGGATAGCGAACTGGTTCAAACTTCCCCATGGAGCCGGGTCCGCAGCGCTTTCGGCTCTCGACCCCATGAGTGCTGGGGTAGAGTGGAAGTCACTATTTCCAGTTTCGCCTTCTTACCCATAGAGCGAAACTCAAAGGGGTAAATCGAGCCGCCAACGTTGATTCTCGGGCCTGTAGCCGGTATTATTTCGTGCCAAGAAATCAATCACGAAGCTCATTAGCACGGGCCCTCTGGTCCCGATATGCTCGACCACGACCGCCAGGCCGACATCCGGAAGGTGGCGAAAATCCTCCGTGACGGAAATTACAGCTACGACCAATCGGCGGACCTCTTCAAGAAGGCTCGCCGCGAGGTCGGACTCTCGCCACCGGACCGGTCTGGAGGGGGCTCGCCTGAGCGCCTTTCGTCCGAAGAACAAGAGGCGTTCCCCCCAGCTAAGGTCTTCACCGAGCGCCTCGTGCAGCTTGTTGAGCGTGGTGTTGTACTTTTTCCGCTCCCAGTACTGATCTCAGTCCTGGAGGCGGCTTATGAACCGCTCAAAGAATTAGGTTAGGCTTCCACGGTTGCCCTGCACCTCGTCTTTGACGGCCTGAGCGGTATCCGCGTCGAGAGCGGCCTCCTTACACTCCAGGCGCAAGCTCCAGATCTTGTCATTGTAGGCGGAGGCGAGTTCGTGACTCTTGCGGTGTGCTGTAATCCGGATCCACACCGGGGCCCGGCCATCGTCTTTCTGTTTGCTGGTGCGGAGAATGGGCGTGACGGAAGCATCCATTGGAGAAGGGCGTGACCTGTTCGTTGTACCCGTAGGTACAGTATAGGTACAACAAATGACGAAATTCAAGGCCACGCTGGAACTCGACAATCACGCAGAAACCACTTTCAGCGCCGCTGAGACGTGATTATTGTTACGGCGAGTTTCTATAGATGCCGTATGTTAGAATCCAGCACCGCCCACCCTAATGCCTCTCAGCGGCGCCACACATCATTCGAGAGGCATTCCCTGTTCTCCCCCGTGTTGACATCCCCCGTGCTGACCTCGGGACGCCCTATTCCCACACGAACGTCCCACCCTCCTGAATCACCGCCCCGTCAAACTCGATGCGGCCGGCGGTCGTGTCGAGGATCATGTCGACGTGGACGGCGCTGTCGTTGCCTTCCCGCTCCGCGCCCACGTTGGCGTCGTAGGCGCGCCCGAGGGCCAGGTGAACGGTCTCGCCCATCTTCTCATCGAAGAGCATGTTCTTGGTGAACCGGTCGATCTCGCGATTCGTCCCGATGCCGAGTTCCCCGAGGCGGCGCGCCCCGTCGTCGGTGTCGAGCAGGTCGTCGAGGGCCGCCTCGTTGCGCTCCGCGGACGACTCGACGACTTCGCCCTCTTCGAACACCAGGCGCACGCCCTCCATCTCGCGTCCCTGGTGAATGAGCGGCTTGTCGAAGAGCACGGTGCCCTCCACGCTATCGGGGATGGGGGCGGTGAAAACCTCCCCGCTCGGCATGTTGTGGCGGCCGGCCGAGTTGATGGCGTGCATGCCGTCGATGCGCATCCGGATGTCGGTCTCGCCGGCCACGACGCGCACCTCGCTCGCCTCTTCGAGGCGCCGCCGGAGCTCGTCCTGATATTCCTCCACCGCGTTCCAGTCGCGCAGGATGGCTCCATAGACGAAGTCGCGGTACGCCGCGAGCGGCAGGTCGGCGGCCTGAGCATGAGCGGTCGTCGGGTGCTGGGTGAGGCACCACCGTTTCGAGAGGCGCTCCTCGGTGATCGGCTTGTGCACCCGGGACCGCTCCGCGAGGCGCTCGCCCGGGACGTCGTTGAGGGCCGCCAGGTTGGGATCCGACCGCACATGGATGGCCACGTCGCACGCCTCGTACAGGGCGAGGGTGTGCTCGGGCAGGGTGAACTCCTCGTCGTGGGCCCGGAGGTGCGCCCGTGACGCCTCCCCCGACGTGTACAGCGTGGTCGGGTTGGCGCCACGCACGCCAAGTTCGCGGTGGAGGGCGACGATGAGCTCGTGGGCCTCGGACCCCGCCGCAATCACGACATCGTCGCCACTGTGGACCTCCGTGGACCAGTCGAGAAGAATTTGGGCGTGTTCTTCGATGCGTGCGTCCATAGAACGAGTGCAATGCGGGTGAGAATGCAAATCGTTCGGGGCTCGTCGTCGGAGCCGGGATGTCGTGGGTCGGTTCACGGTCGGGCCTGCGGCGTGTTCAGAATCCTCCTCCCGTGTCCCACGAAGGCACCGCCTTCCTCCCAAACCTGAGGTATTCGTCATTCTTCCACCTTCCGTTCACGCAAGCCCAACAAAAGGTCTTGACACCCCGGGGAGTGATTTTGCTACGTTGTGAGTACTGCTATGTTGAGAAAAACCCGGCCTGCCCGCTGAGGGCGGGCTTTTTTATTTCGGTACGGGCGTCTGGTCATCGATCCCGTCGTGGTTCCCAGCACCGATCCCGTCCACCCCAAGGAGGATCGCGATCGGAGGGAATGTTCTGTGCCGGTGAACGGCTTTCTCTTCACTTTGACGCGCGTCTCTCCTGTG
>PXSX01000314.1:2803-4310 GCA_003022655.1 Bacteroidetes bacterium QH_1_64_81
GTGCGGAGGGTGAGCACGCGGTCCTCGCGGGGACCGCTCACCGTGAGGGTGCCAAAGTTGCGCTGCTCCACGAGCGTGCCGTGCACCCGGTTCGGGTTGGGACTGCCGGATCCCGCACCGGCTGTGAGGGGCGAGTTCGTGAACTCGTAGATCGGGTAGAAGCCCTCGGGGTGGCGCCGCAGAAGCTCGGTGATGTGCCGGTCGCCAGAGAGGAAGACGACCCCCTCGATCTGCCGCTCCTGGAGGGCCTCCAGCAATGTCGACTGCTCGTGCGGGAACCGGGCCAGCGTCTCGTATCGGGTCGCGGGGGTCGTCACCTGTCCCCCGTTCACCACCAGCTTGAACGGGGCATCGCTGGTCGTAAGGGCGTCGATGAGCCACTGGCGCTGCTCTGTGCCCCACATGGTTTTGCGCTCCGTGCGCGGGGCGTCGGTCGGGGAGCGGTGGTAGCGGTCGTCGAGCAGGAAGACATCGACGTCGCCCCACCGAAACTTGCCAAAGACGCCCGGCACGTCGGGCCGCCCGTAGTTGGGATTCGCCCAGTACTGCTTAAAGAGGCGGAGGCTGGCCTCTTTCTGGCGGTACGAGCGGTCGCTGTTGTTGGGCCCGTAGTCGTGGTCGTCCCAGGTGGCGTAGTTGTGGGTATGCCCCAGGAGGGACTGCAGGGCCGGCGTGCGCCGGGTATGGGCGTAGCGGGCCTCCATCATCGCGGGCGTGGCCCAGTCGACCTCGCGGTAGTACACGTTGTCCCCCATCCAGAGCATGAGGTCTGGATTCTTTGCCGCGATGGTGCGGAAGATGCGCTCGTCCCCGCCGTAGGGCTCCCCGGGCCGGTCGTACGGCGGGTCATTAATGTAGGCACACGAGCCGACTGCCATCGTGATGGTTGGCGGATCGGTGCGCCATTGCCAGAGGGGTTGCGTAGGGCACTGATCGTAAACCGGGCAATGTGCCCCTCCGCGGCGGTGGTGCGCTGGACAGCCGTGACGGAGGTATCGGGATCGGGAAGGACGGCCGGGGAGGCAGTGTCGCCCCGGGCCGTCGTGCGGCTCCAGTAGCGAATCTGGACATCGGCCGGACGGGTGGTCTGAACCCAGAGCTGCACCTCGCGGTGGGTGCCGTAGCCCACCATCGGGCCCGCCTGGAGAAGGGCCTGAGCGTCGGAGTCTGCCCCGGCGCGGGGGGGAGTGTCCTGCTGGGCCTCCGCCGGGACGACGCCCGCAGCAACGACGAAGCAGACGAGAAACAGTGCGAGGCACAGACGACGCGGCATGGATGAGGGCGGGCTGGAGAACAAGAGCAAACAGGCAGTCCTAACCTATCCACGGCACGGGGTGACGTAAAGCGGCGCTCCGGGAATCGGCGGTGAACCGTCACCCCGAGGCGCCCTCACGCTGAGGCCAGCAGAACGGCCCACCGGAGCTCCGTCCATCGGCCCTCCGTTTCTTCTGGGTGGTGCGGATTCTTCTCCCGCAGCCACATCTCGACGGTCGTGAGGTGCACGTCC
>PXSX01000315.1 GCA_003022655.1 Bacteroidetes bacterium QH_1_64_81
TCGGGAGCGCACCACCGAGCTCGAAAAGCTCAAGCGCAAGTACGGGGGCACCCTTGAGGCCGTCCTGGAGCACCGCCGGGAGATCGGCGAGAAGTACGAGTTGGCCCAGGACTTTGAGGGCAACCTGGAGCGGCTCGACGCGCAGATCGACGAGGCGAAGGCCGAACTCACAGACGTGGCCCAGCGCCTTTCCCAGAAGCGCCGCACAGTGGCCACCCGCATCGAGGACGCCATTCTTGACGAGCTGGCCACCCTCGGGATGCCCGACAGTCAGTTCGAGGTCCGCTTCACGCGCCGGGAAGACCCCGACGGCTGGATTCATGCCGACGGCAGTCGAGCACAGGGGCCCGAGGACAAGGATGCCAGCTACCGGGCCTTCCGGAAGGGCATGGACCAGGTCGAGTTTTTCATCTCCACCAACGTCGGCGTCTCGCCCAAGCCCCTCGCGGAGGTGGCCTCCGGGGGCGAGATTAGCCGCATCATGCTCGCGCTCAAGACGATCCTCGCCAAGAGCGAGCGCCTGCCCATTCTCGTGTTCGACGAGATCAGCATGCACGACCTCGCCCGCTACCACCAGATCATCACGATCACGCACCTCCCCCAGATCGCCGCCCTTGGCGACCGCCACTACAAGGTCGAAAAGATTGTGGAGGACGGCACGACGAAGACCACCCTCCACCGGCTCGACGAGGACGAGCAGGCCACACAGGTCGCCTCCCTCATCAGCGGTGCGGACATCACCGATGCTGCCCTCAAAAGCGCCCGCGAACTGATGGCGGCCGGAGAGCGAGAAGAGTAATCCGTTCAAGGCGCCCGAGAAGGCCGTGCCGGGCTCTTTTCTCGCCGGCCAGCAGAGGCACTCTACTGGACGTGAGACTGGGTCTCATCGGCCTGTGTGCCGTGCTTCGCCGCCGTCTCCAGCGCCCGATGGATGCAGGCCATGCCCTCGTCCACCTCGCCCTCGGTGATCGTGAGCGGCGTGCGGAAGCGGATCGAGCGCTCCCCGCAGCCGAGGATGATGGCCCCCTCCTCGTACGTCTGCTGTTTTACCCGGTCGCGGTACTCGGGGGTCGGCAGCGTGAAGGCCGTCATGAGCCCCCGGCCCCGCACATTCGTCACCGCCGGGAAGGAGTTGGCCAGCTCGTGGAGGCGACTCTGAAGGTGCTCGCCCACTGTTCCGGCGTGCTCCACGAGGTGCTCCTCCTCCATAATCTCCAGGATGCGGTCGAAGCGCACCATGTCCACGATGTTGCCGCCCCAGGTGGAGTTGATGCGGCTGGGCGTCTCGAAGACGTGTCCGTCCACCTCGTCGAGCTTATGCCCAGCCAGGATGCCGCACACCTGCGACTTTTTGCCGAACGCAAGAATGTCGGGTTTCACGCCGAGGGCCTGGTGCGCCCAGAACTCGCCCGTGATGCCAACCCCGCTTTGCACCTCGTCGTAGATGAACAGCGCGTCGTTCTCGTGGGCCAGATTCTTCAGCCGCTTCAAGAAGGAGGGCCGGAAGTGGTTGTCGCCCCCTTCCCCCTGGATGGGTTCGAGAATCACTGCAGCGATCTGATCTTCGCGCTCGTGGAAGTGCCGCTTGGCCTGATTTAAGGCCCTTTGCTCCTCGGCGGCCACGCGGTCCACCTCGTCGCCATCGAGCGGGAAGTGAATCGTCGGGTTCGTGATGCGCGGCCAGTCAAACTTGGGAAAATACCGCGTCTTCCGCAGGTCGGCCGTGTTGGTGAGCGACATGGTGTAGCCGCTCCGCCCGTGGAAGGCCTGATCGAGGTGCAGCACCTGATGCCCCACCTCGCGCCGGTAGCCCTTCTCGTGGTTCTTCCGCACCTTCCAGTCGAAGGCCGTCTTCAGGGCGTTCTCCACGGCCAACGCTCCGCCCGAGATGAAGAACGTGTACGGCAGATACTCCGGGATCCCGACGCGGCTGAACGTGCCTACGAACCGCGCCATGTGCCCGGTCATAATGTCCGAGTTTGTGACTTTGTTGAGTGCCGCATCCAGCAGGCGCTCGATAAAGGCCTCGTCTCCCACCATCTTCGGGTGGTTCATGCCGAGCGGGCTGGACGCGTAGAAGCCGAAGAGGTCGATGAACGTCCGACCGGTCTTTTCGTCCCGCAGCCGCACGCCCCGGCTCTCCTCCATGTCGAGCACCATGGGCATCATGCCCTTCGTGAGGATGTGCTCCGACAGCAGCTCTCTAACTTGCTTAGGCTGGACGGAATTCGGAGAAACCGCTTCCATAGGCGCGGGATTGAGGGGATGAGCAGCGCGTAAGCCGTAAGAAAAGAATCTGCCAACCCCGGTGACGTTTCACGACCGCCGGGAATGTCACTCTCTCGTGTATACGATCTCGCCCCCAACGATCGTGTAATCGACCTCTGCCTCTTGGATCTCGCCTGCCGGCCCCGTTAAGATGTTCTGGGAGAGGACCGTGACGTCGGCCAGCATGCCGGGGACGAGGGTGCCCTTGCTGTCCTCCTCAAAGGCGGCGTAGGCGTTGTTGACGGTGTACGATTTGAGGGCCTGGCGGCGAGTGAGCGTTTCGTCGGGCGTGAAGGTGGTGTCGGTGCCGGGGACCTCACGGGCTATCGTGCAGTGGTAGCTGGCGAGCGGATCGACCTTCTCGACCGGCACGTCGGTGCCATTGCCCACCACGGCACCGTCGTTCCAGAGCGTCTTCCAGGGATAGGCGCCGCCCTCCACGCGCTCGGCCCCGAGACGCTTGTAATTGTAGGGCGCATCCGAGCAGGCGTGGATCGCCTGCATCGACGCGATCACACCGAGATCCGCGAAGCGGGAAATGTCGTCCGGGTGCAGGTGCTGAGCGTGCTCGATGCGCCAGCGGAGTCCCTCCCCATCCGCGTCGTGCTCGTCGAACAGCGACGCGTAGAGATCGAGCGTCTCCCGGTTTGCCCGGTCGCCGATGGCGTGAACGGCGAGTTGATAGTCTTCCTCAAGCGCAATCTCCGCAATTTCGCGGACGCGGTCCATCGACGTCACGTTGGTGCCGGTGCTGTTGGGGACGTCGTCGTAGGGCTCCAGCATCCAGGCACTGCG
>PXSX01000316.1 GCA_003022655.1 Bacteroidetes bacterium QH_1_64_81
GGGCAGGCCGTGGAGGTTTGGGCGAGCAGCCCTCCCAGCGCAAGAGCCAGCAGGGACCAGGCGACACGTTTCGGCACAAGGGAAAGAGACGCTCTCGTAAAATGGATGTTGAATTTTTTAAAGTGGGTTCCGCCCCCGTTGAATTCAAACGCCCCGCTCAAGCCCGTCGTTGCTCAACGTCCTCTGGAGCCACAAAATTCGTTCCGATACGGACGGCCAAGGGGGTTAACTGGGACTCGGCCAGTATTGTACGGGATCGGCGCCGTGTCCCGTGTAGAGACACCTCTAGGACGCCTCGATGATCTCCAACCAGAACAACCAATCTCCGCCACCACGCTCACCGAGAGAAGGGGCGACCTCGCCCTCATGTGCGCGGGTGAATCTCACGACTCTCGTCCGTATCCTGACGGTCCGTGTCGAGGCCGCGCTCTTTTTTCATCCTTCCTCCCCATTGTCCATGATTCCGGCCCGGTGGTTTCGCCGTTCAGCCATCTTGATCGTTCTGGTGATGACGGGCCTGGCCGCCGCCCAGGCGACGCCAAGATCCGCCCCGTCCTCGCCTGCCACCGACACCACCGCCCTTGGGGTCGTCTGGACGCCCCCCGCCCAGCCCGACTCGGCCCTCCGCGAACTGGCCCGGATCGATGCCCTCGGGGCCACGGCCGTCCGACTGACGCGACTGCCCACCGATACCGTTGCGGCCCGAGCCGATTCGCTCGGGCTCAACCTTTACGTCGACCTGCCCGTGACCCATGTGTCGGCTCAGCAGCTTCCGGACACGCTCGCGCAGGCCGCCCCGACCTTGAAGCACCTTCAGGCCCTCGCGCGGCAGCATCCATCCATCACTCACGTCGGGCTGGCCCGCATCGCCGATACCACGGTGCCGAGCGCCTGCGAGACGCTTCGTCGGTGGACCGATCGCGTGCACGCTGGGGCCGCGGCGCTCCGCACCTACTACGTCACGCCGTTTTCCGCCGCGGCCGATCAGTGTGCTGAGGCCGTCGACCGCCCGCTACTCGACGTGCGCAACCACCGGGCGCCCGCAAAGCGGTGGCACCAGTGGCGGGCCCATTCGACCTCCGTAGGACTCGGCGCGGTCGGGACCTGGGTGGCCCCCGCGGCCGAATCCGGCCTGCGCGTGCCCCAATCCCCGGAGCGGCAAGCTCGGGACCTGGAAGGAGCCCTCTCCTCCCTCCTCGACTCCACCCGACGGTCGCCCCCTGTCCTCTTCGTCTACCGCTGGCAGGATCGCCCCCTCCTTTCATCCCGGCGCTACGGGTTGCACGAAGCCGACGGCACACCACGCCCGGCGGCCCAGGTGGTTCGAGGCCTTTACACCGGAACCCAGAACGCGTTTGCGTTCTCCCAAGGCACGACTCCTCTCCCAGGAGGGTACGGACTCGTGCTTCTGGGCTGGGGCCTCGTCGCGCTCCTCGGGGTTCTGTACGCCCGCAGCCTCTTTGTCCGTCACACCGTGGCTCGGTATTTCACCGCCCCCGGCTTCTACCGAGATGCCCTCCGGGATGGACGCGACCTCGCCCCGGGAACGAATGGACTGCTCTTGGGCGTCGTGGCGGGGGCCCTCGGCATCACAGCCGTCTGTGTGGCCCGGCAGGGGGCCGCACACCCCGGCACCGACCGTGTACTCGCCGCCCTGCCCCACGCACTGCAGGGCGCCGTGGCCGGAGGCATCGAGCACCCGGTGTGGGTGGGCGTCGCCGTCGGGGGAACGGCGCTCGGCCTTCTTGGCCTCTGGATGGGCGCGTTCGTGCTTGCGGCTCGGGAGTGGACGCGACTTTCGGGGGCGCAGGGCCTAGTGTTGATTGTATGGCCGTCCTGGCCCGCCCTGCTGATTCTCCCCATCGCGCTCGCTACAGGTCCGGATGCCCCAGTGTCGCCCTCCCTGTCCGCGCTCCTCCTGCTCGGCGGCGGGGGCCTCGCCCTCGTCTACGAAACCAGGCGCGTGCTTTTCGACTACTGGTCCATTACCGGCGTCCCTGGATGGCTCCTCGTTCCCCTCAGCCTGCTGAGCCCCCTCGCTCTTGTAAGCGCCACGGTGCTCATTCTCGCGATGCGGTACGGCGTGTCCTTCGCCTTCCTGTGGCACCTGGCTACCCTGACCTGACGAATGTGGGGTGCGGAGGGTGGAATGCAGAATCGGGCCTGTCCCCACTCCACATTCCCCATTCCGAATCCCAAACCCCAAACTCGTCAGAGCGCCCACGTCACCATCTCGGGGTAGAGCATCATCGCAATGAGGCCGAGCACCTGGATGGCAATGAAGGGGACGGCCCCGCGGTAGATTTGCGTGGTGCGCACCTCGTCCGGAGGTCTGCAGGTTCATCCCTACCATCACGCCGAACCAGACGAGCGCAGCGTCGGCCGTGGCGCCAAATTCGGGCGGCAGCAGCCGGGCCGCGGGCGCCTGGAGCAGCGGGATGATGATGAACGCGATCTCGAAGAAGTCGATGAAGAACCCGAGGAGGAAGATCGCCAGGTTGGCCACAATGAGAAAGCCGATGACGCCGCCCGGGAGGTTCGTCAGCATGTCCTCTACCCAAAAGTCGCCCCCCAGGCCGCGGAAGATGAGTGAGAAAGCGGTAGACCCGACCAGCAGAAACATGACCATCGAGGTCAGCCGCATCGTCTCGTCCATCGTCTCCCGGAGGGCCTCCATCGTCAGGCGGCCGTTGGCCGCGGCGAGGGCGATGGCCCCCACGGCCCCCAGCGCTCCAGCTTCGGTCGGCGTGGCCAGTCCGGCGAAGATGCTGCCAAGCACGAGCAGAATCAGCACCAGCGGCGGCAGCATTACGAGGAGCACCCGCCGCAGGAGACGCCCCACCGGAATGTCCCGGGTCTCTTCGGGGAGGGCGGGGGCCGCGTCGGGCCAGATGAAGGCCATGCCACTGGCGTAGAGGGCGTAGAGGCTCGCCAGTGCGACGCCGGGCACGAGCGCGCCGATAAATAGGTCGCCGACGCTGATGCCGAGCTGATCGGCCAACACGATGAGCACGATGCTGGGCGGGATGATCTGCCCGAGGGTGCCTGCCGCCGTGATGACGCCCGAGGAGAGCTCCTCGGAGTAGCCGTAGCGCAGCATGACCGGCATCGAAATGAGCCCCATCGCCACGACCGACGCCCCCACGACCCCGGTGGCCGCCGCCCGGCCAGGCGCGACTTCTCCAGCATGGTGCCCATGAAGATGAAGAAGGGCACCGCGAGCAGGATGAAGTTCGACATGACGCCGAAAATCCGCGACGGGAGGGCCTGCAGGAGTCCCCAGCTCAGAACTCCTGCCTGCTCCCCGATGGCGGCAAACAGCAGGGCCGTGCCTCCGAGGGCGAAGGCCACCGGATACCCGGAAAAAATCAGCAGGAGGGCCCCGGCAAACATCAGGGGGGCAAGCAGGTCAGCACCCATACCGATTGGGGAAGAGTTCGCAAACAGGTTCCGTGGATTCGGGAGCGCTCCGCCGGGATGGCGTATGTGCGTTTGAGCGTATGGGCGTCTGTGCGTGAGAACGCCCATACGCAAACACGCCCACACGCCTCGGTTGCGTAGAGCCTCACCCAATCCGGGGCCGCGACTCTCGCTCGGCGGGTTCGGTGACTTCGTATCCCCGAATCACGGCAGTCTCCCGGGTGATCAGGGCCCCGCCCTGTGCCATCAGCAGCAGGAGGGCGAGTGGGATCACCGTCTTAATCGGGTAGCGCGGCAGTCCACCGGGATCGGGCGACCCCTCCAGGATGGCCCAGGAGTTCTGTGCAAACGGAATCGACACCCACAAGACCACCCCGCAGAAGGGTAGGAGGAAAAGCACCGTGCCCAGAAGATTGATCCAGGCCCGCCCGCGCCGAGAGAGCTGACTGTACAGCACGTCCACCCGCACATGATCGTCGTACTCCAAGGTGTAGGCCGCCCCCAGCAAAAAGACGAGGCTGAACAGGTACCACTGCATCTCGATCCACATGTTGGAGCTCAGCCCCAACCCCGTGTACTTATCGAGGTAGCGGGCGATGGCGTTGAAGGCGCCGACCCCCACCATCACCAGGGTGAGCCAGTACAGCGCGCGGCCTACCCGATCATTGAAGCGGTCGATGTAGCGGGCCCACCGGAGCCAACGGTCCATATGCCGAGTGCAGTTGGGTCAGTTGTAGAGCGCTACGTCCACAGCAAGGGTACCAGTTGAACATCGAATCCGCAAACCATGCCCGCCTCTTCTCAGCACAAAAGGGCCGCCCCCATCCCGACGGCTGTCGGAACCGGGACGGCCCTGGAAGTCGAACTGGAAGGCACGAGGATCAGCCCTATGCTGCGACCTCATCGGGCCCCGTCTCGATGGGCACGCCGACGAGATTGCCCCACTCGGTCCACGAGCCGTCGTAGTTGCGGACGCGCGGGTGACCCAGCAGTTGCGAGAGCACGAACCAGCTGTGGCTGGAGCGCTCGCCGATGCGGCAGTAGGCGATCGTCTCCTTGTCGGGCGTGATGCCGCGCTCCTCGTAGATCTCCTTCAGCTCCTCGGCGCTCTTGAAGGTGCCGTCCTCGTTGACGGCCTCGCTCCAGCTGATGTTGTGGGCGCCGGGAATGTGGCCGCCGCGCTGCGCGCCCTCGTTGAGGCCCTCGGGCCCCAGCTTCTCGCCGCTGAATTCTTCGGGGGAGCGCACGTCGACCAGCTCCACGTCGTCGCGGTCGAGGGTCTGCTGCACGTAGCCGGAGAAGGCGCGGATAGAGTTGTCGGGGGCCGTGGCCGTCCAGTTGCCGCGGTCGTAGTCCGGCTCCTCGGTGCTCAGCGGACGGTCTTCGGCCAGCCATTTCTTCCGCCCGCCGTCGAGGACGAGGACATCGTCGTGGCCGTAGTACGTCAGTTGCCAGAAGGCCCAGGTGGCAAACCAGTTGTCGTTGTCGCCATAAAGGACGATCGTCGTGTCATCGTCGATGCCCGACTCGCGCAGAAGGTCCTGAAAGTCCTCTTTCGAGGCCAGATCGCGCGTCTGCGTGTCAGCGAGTTGTGTTTCCCAGTTCCAGCCGACAGCACCGGGAACGTGGCCGTCCTCGTAGGCGGAGGTGTCCACGTCGACCTCAACGAACCGCACGTCGGAATCGTCAAGGTGATCGGTGGCCCAGTCGGTGGAGACGAGAACGTCGGGGTTTGCGTAGGTACTCATGGTTGGGGTTGGTTTTTGGTTGGTTTTGAGTCGTGGGTTGAGAATTTCAGGTTCGCGGGTTTTGGGATCGCGGGATTGGTGGATGGATACGGCGAGGAACGGTCCGGGACCGTACGGGCGGGAAGGATTGGGCGCTGGAGAGCAGGACGGACAGCGCATCCGTGCTCAAGGGCGTTCGCACAGGGCAATCCGGAGCATCGTCGGGTGTTTGGACCGCTCGGCTCCGGTCCAGATATTCGCCTGGCACCCGAAGCGTGGGCAGTTTTCCCTGCGGGTTCGTCCCACACAGATACAGTTTTGTCCCGGCGAGACGGAGAAGAACCTGCTGCGCAGACCCACTCTCAGCGCAGGCGCAGTTGTGCCCGGCGGGAGGATCTTATCCGCAACAGGACGCCCTCACGCAACAGTTCACACATGAACAGAGACACGCCGGCGCAGCGAGAGTCAGGACGGTGGACGAGAAGCGAGAACTGCGCACGTTCGCGTGACGCATGTGCGTGAGGGCGATTCGAGCAAAAGTAGACGAAGACACTGCCGGAGGGGCAGATCGTCTGAATGCGACGCCTCGTTGAACCCCCTACGGCAAAATGGGTTTCGAGTCCGCTACAGGCGTTTGGACCTTGTCATGAAGTGGTGCAAGTCTCCCATCATCTCCCGCCTCGCGTATCCCTGTCTTCCTTCGTAACTCTCAACTCATGGCTCTCCCTCATGACTCCCCACTCATGACTCCCCACTCGTGACTCCCAAACTCATGACTCATCCCCTTCCGACGCCTCGGCATACTTCTGAGCCCGTTTCACCACGTCTGCGTCGAAGTCGCGCTCGCGCCACTGCTCCAGCCGCTGGGCGACCTCTTCTTC
>PXSX01000317.1:0-7165 GCA_003022655.1 Bacteroidetes bacterium QH_1_64_81
CTGGGCAACCTGTTTGCGAAGAGGCGTTCCCCTCAGTCGTTGAGTCCAAGCTGGCGGGAGGCATCCTTCACCAGCGCCTCGGCGGCCTTGAGGGACTCGGCCTCCGCGTAGACGCGCAGCACCGGCTCGGTGCCGGAGGGGCGGATGAGGAGCCAGCCGGTGTCGGTCACGTGCTTAAAGCCGTCGAGCGTCTCCACGCGCTGCACGGGGTGGCCGTTTACCGTGTCGAGCCCGCCCTGGGTATCCAGCCGATCGAGCACGTCGGCTTTCTGATCCTCGCGGATGTGAATGTCGTCGCGGTAGTTGTAGTGCGGGCCGAACTCCTCGAGCAGTTCGTCGACGAGGGCCGACAGCGTCTTTCCGCGCTTCACCATCATCTCCACGATGAGGAGGCCGATGTAGATGCCGTCCCGCTCCGGGATGTGCCCGGCCGCGGCGATGCCCCCCGACTCCTCGCCGCCCACCAGCACAGTGCTCCCGGACATCTTCTTGGCAATGTGCTTGAAGCCGATCGGGGTCGTCTCCACCGTCAGC
Source organism: Bacteroidetes bacterium QH_1_64_81 (assembly GCA_003022655.1). The sequence goes on from PXSX01000317.1 coordinate 535, forward strand.
CCGTACTGCTCGCCCATCTTGTCGAGCAGGTGGGTCGTCGAAAAGGTCTTGACGACATCGCCCGAGAGGCCGCGCTCCTCGTAGAGGTACTTCACGAGGAGGGCCAGGATGCGGTGCGAACTCACGAAGTCGCCGTTCTCGTCGACCATGCCGATGCGGTCGGCATCCCCGTCGTTGGCGAGGCCGGCGGCACAGTCTGAGTTGGCCACCGTGTCCGACAGCTCGCCGAGCCGGTCTGCGATCGGCTCCGGGGCCACGCCGTGGAACGAGGGATTCCGCTCGTGGCGGAGGGGAATGGCTTGGTCGGCCCCCAGCAGGTCGGTCACGAGGCCCTGTCCAGCCCCGTACATGGCGTCGTGGGCCACCGTGAGGCCCGAGTCGACAATGGCGTCAATGTCGAGGGCGTTGTGGAGGGCGTTCAGGTAGCCGGAGCGGATGTCGTTCAGGGCCACCCGGCCCTCGCTCGTGAGTCCATCGAAGGCCAGGCGCGAGCGGTCGAGGGCTCCGACAGGCTGGATGCGGTCTTCCACGGCAGTGATCATCTCGGGCGGGGCTGGGCCGCCGAAATGCGCCTTAATCTTGTAGCCGTTATACTCGGGTGGGTTGTGGCTGGCGGTGATGACGACGCCGGCGTCGCAGTCCATGGCCTGAGTGGCCCAACTCACAGCCGGGGTGGACACCATCGTGTCGGCGAACGTGACGTGCACGCCGGCCTCCGCAAGCACCTGCGTGGCCCGCTCGGCAAACTGGCGTCCTAAAAATCGTGCGTCGTGGCCCACGACGACGCTCGGGTTCCCGCCGTACTCGTCGTGCAGCCAGTCGGCAGTGGCCTGGGCCACGCGTTCGAGGTTCGCAAAGGTGTAGTCCTCGGCGATGACGGCGCGCCAGCCGTCGGTGCCAAATTCGATAGGGGGGTCGGACATGGATGGGAGGGGATTGGGCAAGGGGGAGACAGTGCAGAGGCTTCGGGTCGACGATCGACTTGCCAAGAAAAGAACCCGCAGGGGAAAAAGCCACCGAGCCGGAACGATTGATCTTGATTTTTCGGCGGCACGAAGGCTTCGCGTCGTCTTTGGAAACAGGGACGCATCTTCCCCCGCTCACTGGTCTGTTCTTCCCCGGAAACGTCGTCAATCAAGAGCATGCTCGTCCTTATCCTTCGAATGGCGCTCGAACGCGATTCCCTTCGCCTCCCCGCCCGATTCGACGCTCCTCAATCGGAGCCCGGGCCCCGAGGACGGGAGAGAACGAGCGACAAGGCTTTCCGTTGAGGTCCGCAGTGTCTTTCGTTCACTGCTTCGCGTAGCGTCCAGTCTTCATGCGCACCGGTCGAACCGTCGCGGCTTTTCTGTCTATTGCCATGCTCCTCGTGAGCTTCGGAGAGCGGGGTGCGGAGGCGCAGGCATTTCAAGCTGAAGTCGGGGGCGGGTGGGCCATTCCGTCGTCGGATGTCGAGATGCAGGGCACCTCTGAGAATGGGCGGAAGGGGACAACGCCCGTCGATCCCGGTTCGGGAGCGCACGTGTACGGGGCCGTCGGCCTCGTGTGGACGCTCTCAGATAACTTTGATTTGGGAGTGCGTCTGCGAGGCCAGCATTCTAGAATGACTGGAAGATTTTCGAATTTTGACTTCTCGAATGAGCTGAGTGGACGACTCCGAAGTCTTACGCTGGAAGGCCAGCTTGTGCTCACGTCCGTTGGCCGAATTAACCCCTACTTTTTGGTGGGGCTGGGGGTGATTCGAACCATCGTGGACGGCGTTCTCGTGACGGTTTCCCAGAATGGACAAGAGGATCGAGAGATTCAGTTTTCGGAGGTGAACGTCACGGACGCTGGGGGAGACGTGGGCTTTGGAGCCCGGACGCGCCTCGTTGGGGGGCTCCAGCTTACGGCCGAGATGCGGGCGACGGGGAGTCTGCCGGGGGCGAAGGAGAATGCGGTCATGGCGTTTCCCTTCACGCTGGGGCTGGGATACACGTTTGGCGCCGAGTAGACCACGCGAGACGGTCGCACTGACATTGTCGTACGCGCGGGTGGACATGCAGGACGCATCCACTCTCAGATCTCGATCTCTCGCAAGCATACGTCATTATGATTCTTGACCGCTTCCTGTGGATTGGACTGTGTATTGGAATGCTCAGCCTCGTCGTCCAACCGCCGGACACCTTCGCACAGAAAACAGCCCGGGTCGTTGGAGGGCCTATCCCGCACGAGCAGGTTCTGAATGCGGACACATATGAGGACTGCGGGCTCCGGAAGCGGGAGGTCGATGCCTTTGTCAGCCATCGCCCCTCCCCGAAGCGGGGTCGGCAAGCCACCGCGACCATTGAGGTGAGCTATGGAAGCAACTTCACGCCCGAGGCCCGAGAGGCATTTGAGCGAGCTGCGGACATCTGGGAAACGCACGTCTCCTCCCCGGTCCCCATCCAAATCGAGGCCTCCTTCCGAGACCTCGGATCCAGGACCCTCGCAGCAGCCGGTCCCAACAACTTCTACGGGGTAGACACTGAAGGCGACGAAAACTACGATGCCATCGTGGGAGACGCCCTGACAGGAGCTTACCTCGGGGAAGCGCCTGAGCCCGAACAGGCCGACATCATCGTCAACGTCAACAGCCAGCGGGACGACTGGCACTACGGACAGGGCGAGGCCCCCGCGGGCGCCATCGACTTCACCACAGTGATCCTCCACGAAATTGGCCACGGCCTCAACTATCTGGATCTCTTCTCTGTCGAGAACGACCAGGGCGAATACTTTACCTCTACGGTAGAGGGAAGTCGGGTGGTGGGCATCTACGACCGGCAGGTCGTAGAGGAGCAGGGAGACGGCTCATTGTCGACGCTGACGAACGAAGACAACTTCTCCAATCCATCAGAGTCGCTTGGCGGGGCGCTAACCGATGATCGCCTCTTCTTTGAGGGGGATGGGTCTGCCGGGGCTGCGGCCCAGGGAGACGGCCCGGTCCTTCCGAAGCTGTACGCCCCGTCACAGTTTCAGGGAGGATCGAGCATCGCGCATCTGGACGAGGACACCTACCCCTTTGAGACGCAGGATGCGCTCATGACGCCTTTTATCAACCAGGCGGAGACGAACCGCACGCCGGGTCCGATCATGTGTGGGCAGTTTCGCGACATGGGATGGCCGCTCGGCCCCGGCTGCGATCAATACTTCGCGGCCCTGTTTGCTGTCAACGTGCAAGAGGCCGAGACCGGACCCGGAGGGCTGACGCTCTCCTGGAGCGAGCGGGACGATGCCGACATCCAGACGTATCTCGTCGACCGTCGGTACTTCGAGGGCGACTTTGAGACGATCCGCGAGGTCGACGCGTCGGAGCTGGACGGACGCCGGCTCACCATCGAAAAGTTGGGGATTGGAGTGTTTACCTTTCGCCTGCGGTGGGTCCGCTCGGACGGAACGGTCGGCACGGCTCCGCGGACGGTCCGCGACACCATCAACGTGAAAAACGTCAAGACCGAAAAGTCGCCCCCAGACGAGCAAGAGCGGAAAACGGTCGAGTTGTCGTGGAACGTCCCGCCGGGCACCTCTTCAGATTTCCAGTACCAGATCGAGCGGCAGCGTGGACCGGGAGGATCCTTCGAACCGGTGGCCACGGTTTCCCAGGATGAAGAGGCAGACGAAGAGCAAGAACGGCAGTATACGGCCGTGCGCCAGACGCCGGGGCAGTACGAGTATCGGGTGCGGTCCCAGGACGGCTCCAGGAACGACGTGACGAGCGCGTCGGAGGAGGTACAGATCGACTTCGAGGGCGACGTGTACGCGCTGGGGCCGTATCCCAATCCCGTTCGTGGACGAGCGACGCTTGACCTTACGGCCCGCGAGGACCAGAATGTGAACGTTGAGGTCTACGACGCGCTCGGGCGGCGGATATACATGGAAGACCGCGAAGTGCGGGCTCAGGCGCCTACCCCCATCTCCATCGACGTGAGCCAGTGGGCCAGCGGCATGTATTTCCTACGCCTGCGCGGAGAGTCCAGCGTCGGGGAAACCCGTCTCGTGCTTACAGGAGCACTGCTGCTCCTCGGTGGGAAGACGGAGGCGCTCGGCCAAGACGGTCCCGAACGGCTCCAGAACGTGGGCCTGCTCAACGTAGAGGCGGTGACCGATGAGGTCATGCAGACGGCCCGGTCCGCCGTCATGGGCCCTGACGAGGCGGGGAAAGACGGTCCGCTGGCGGTGGTCGGGATGGAGCTGGCCGTCCTGTACCACCAGCATCGGGCGGCGGGGGCAAATGGCGTGCAAGCCCTCCGAGCCCCGACGGCGGCCCGCCCGAAGACGAGCGGTGACGACCGGCTCAGCGCGAAGAGTCGAACCTACTCGCCCCTGTCGGCGGACGGGGAGTTCGTCACCGTCGACGCCATCGCGGCCGAGGACCCGGGTCGTCTGCTTCGAGAGCTGCGAGGGCTAGGGCTCGAAGGCGGGGCTACGGCGGGGAATGTGGTGTCGGGGCGCCTGCCCATTTCGTCGATCAAGCAGGCCGCGGCCCTGTCATCCCTGCGGGGCATGATGCCGTCGTACGCCCGCACTTCCGTCGGGAGTGCAGAGTCTGAAGCAGACTCGGCCCATTGGCAACCAGAGCAACTCGGCTTCCACCTCGGCGTCCGAGGACGTCCAGTCCGGCGACCTTCCGGGTGCCGGCAATCCGGAGGGTCGGACTACGCCCGTCGACATCCTGCGCGACGACTATGACGGAACGGACCCAGAGCCGAAGGACGAAGGACGGGCCATGCTGCAGCTCGTCCACGACATTGCTCCGGGGGCCCGCCTCGGGTTTCACACCGCGTTCGGCGGGCTCGGCATCTTTGCCCAAGGCATCCGAGACCTCGCGGACGGGGGCTGCACCGTGATCGTGGATGACGTTCGCTACAACTCAGAGCCCTTCTACCAGGACGGTCCGGTCACCAACACCGTCGACGACGTGGTGAACAGCAAAAGAGTCACGTTCTTCTCCTCCGCCGGCAACGAGGGAGAAAACTCCTACGAGGCGCCGTTCCGGTCCTCCAGCGAGTCGAGCGTCATCAACAGTGGGTGGATCCCGCACGATTTTGACGCGTCGCCGGGGACCGACACGCGGCAGGCCATCACCATTCGGTCGGGAGGCACCTTTCAGATCTTTTCCTTTCAATGGACGGATCCCTCCGCACAGGTTCAGGGATCCTCGGGCCCGGATACAGACATCGATATTGCGCTCGTCGATCAGAATGACAACATCGTCGTAGAGTCCACCCGGAGCAACGACGTGGTACCTGTCGAGTCGATGGAGTATACAAACGACGGGGACAGCGAGGCCACGCTTGATCTCGTGGTGGAGAAGGCCCCCGCCGATCCCGAGCCCGACTCGATCAAGTATGTCTACACCATCAGCAACGATGTCGGCGGGGAGAGCGACGCAGTTGTCGAAGAGTACGACACGGGCGGCGCCACCCTCTACGGGCATTCGATGGCGGAGGGGGCCATGGCGGTGGCCGCAGCCCCGTATTTTAACACCGCCCGGTACAATTCGGGGATTGACTCGTCGGCGATCCTCGAATATTTCTCGTCGAAAGGAGGGCTCCAGATCCACTTCGACCAAAACGGGGACGAGCTTCCCGCCTATGAGACCCGAGAAAAGCCGGACGTGACAGGGACAGACTTCGTGGACAACACCTTCTTCGGGACCGACATTGACATCCAGGACCCGGATTCCTTCCCCAATTTCGCAGGCACCTCGGCGGCGGCGCCCAATGTTGCGGCCGTTGCGGCCCTAATTCAGCAGGCGCGACAGGACTTGAGTCCCACGGCGGTGTACGACCGGCTCCAATCCACCGCGGTGGACATCCGCTTCCGGCAGCAGCTGGACAATGGATCGATCTCCAACGACCTCGATCCCATTGGGGATGGCGTGGATCCGTGGAGCGGGCATGGATTTGTTCGGGCCGACCGAGCCGTGCCGTCCCCCACGGGGGTCCAAATCACAGACGCGAGTGTGGGGGCGTCTTCCACTGGCAGCCGCACCCTGGAGGTCACCTGGAGAAAGGCGGGCACAGAGGAAGTCGATGAGTTTCTCTTAGAGCACCGGTTCTTCGACGGGGCCTTTGTGGAGGAGGCGCGGATTGATGCCGGGTCGACAACGGAGTTCGCGCGCATCATCGAGGACCTGCCGGTGGGACGGCATACGTTTCGAATCTCGGCGATCCGGAACGACAGCACGCTCGCAACGACTACCACGAGTGGAGTCTTGAGAACGGAAGAAGTGGACGTGTTCGCCTACCCGAATCCGTTCCGTGATCAGGTCAACCTGTCGGTCACGTTTCCTAAAGCGCGGAATGGCAGACGGAACGTCCGGGTTGATGTCTTCGACCTCCTCGGCCGCCGCGTGGCGACCCCCATTCTAAGCCAGGAGATTGGGGATTCGGAGTCGATTGATCTCGGGGGTCGATTGCCCGAGTCCCTCGGAAGCGGCGTCTACTTCTTCCGCGTCTGGAACGAGAACATGACCGCCACCACAAGGGCCGTTCGAGTGCGCTAAGAGGCGTCCTCCACCGCGTCGCCGGCCGCGTCCTCGTCCATTTCGCCATTTTGGGTGGCGGCCTCCTCCTCAGCGTCTGCGGCCTCCTCCGTCCCCGGTTCGTCG
>PXSX01000317.1:7221-8570 GCA_003022655.1 Bacteroidetes bacterium QH_1_64_81
CGCTTGAGGGCCACGAGGTCGCCCGTCCGGTCCGTCCGGTTGAGCGTGATGAGGCCCTTGCCGCCGCGACTCTGCACGCGGTAGTCGCTGAGGGCCGTACGCTTGCCGTAGCCGTGCTCTGCAATGGCCAGCACGTCCATCTCGTCCTGCTTCTCCGGCGGAATCGAGATCATGCCCACCATCTCCTGCGCGCCGGGCAGCTTCATGCCCCGTACGCCCCGCGTGTTGCGGCCGATGGGGCGGGCGTCGCCTTCGTCGAAGTGCACGGCCCGGCCGCCGGAAGAGGCCACGACAACGGTGTGATCGCCGTCCGTGAGCGTGGCCTCCAGCAACTCGTCGCCCTCGTCGATCTTGATGCCGATGATGCCGTTGGAGCGGGGCCGGCTGTACGCTTCCAGCACGGTCTTTTTGACCTGCCCCTGCCGCGTGGCGGCGAGGACATAGTGGTTGTTGAGGAAGTCCTCGTCTTCGAAGTCTTCCTTGCTCACGCTGATGACGGCCTGCACGCGGTCGTCGGGATCGATCTCGATGAGCTGGCGGATCGAGCGGCCCTTGGCCGTGCGGCTGCCCTCTGGAATCTCGAAGGGGCGCAGCCAGAAGCACTGGCCCTTGTCGGTAAAGATGAGGAGGACGTCGTGCGAGTGGCAGACGTAGAGGTGCTCGATGACGTCATCCTCGCGTTTGCCGGTGCCGCGCAGGCCCACGCCGCCCCGCCCCTGCGTGCGGTACGTGTCGATGGGCGTGCGCTTGGTGAGGCCCTGGCGGGTGATGGTGACGACGACGTGCTCGCGCTCGATCAGGTCCTCGATGATGATGTCGTCGCCGCCGGTGTAGTCGATCTCGGTGCGGCGCTCGTCGTCGAATCGCTCTTTGATCCTCACGAGCTCCTCCTTGATGATCTCCATCCGGCGCTCCCGGCTGTTGAGGATGTGCTGGAGCTCCCGAATTTTCTCGATGATGTCCTCGTACTCGCCGATAATCTTATCGCGCTCCAGCCCCGTGAGGCGACTCAGGCGGAGGCGGAGGATGGCGTTGGCCTGGGCTTCGGTGAGCCAGTGCCCCTCCTCCGGCTGCTGCACGATCTCGTCATACTCGTCGCCGAGTAATCGCTGAACGGTGTCCTGCTCTCGGTCCGCCTCTATGGGCGGGGTGAGCGGCACGTTGATCTCGCGGAGGTCAGCGTCCGAGAGCGTATCCGGGTAGCGGCCCTCGCGCAGGTTCTGGCGGGCCGTGGCGGTGTCGGGGGAGTGGCGGATGATGGCGATGACGGCGTCGAGGTGGTCGAGCGCGAGGGTGAGGCCCTCCAGGACGTGGGCCCGGTCCTGGGCCTGCTCCAGGTCGTACTCCGT
>PXSX01000317.1:8687-12233 GCA_003022655.1 Bacteroidetes bacterium QH_1_64_81
TGGTACGGCAGCTCGGTCACGATGAGCGCGTTGCGCCCGCTGCGGACCTCCTCCTCGTGCATCTTGGCGCGCATCACGACCCGCCCGCGGCCCGTGTGGTAGGCCTCATAGACGCCCGCGTAGCCGTAGATGATGCCCCCGGTGGGAAAGTCCGGCGCCGGGAGGGGGTCCATCAGGTCGTCGATCTCGATGTCCGGGTCGTCAATGTAGGCCACCGTGGCGTCGATCGTCTCGCCCAGGTTGTGGGGCGGAATCTTGGTGGCCATGCCCACGGCGATGCCGTCGGCCCCGTTCACCAGCATGTTGGGGAACGCCGCCGGAAGCACCGTCGGCTCCTCCATCGTCCCGTCGAAATTCTCCTGCATGTCGACGGTCTCCTTGCCGATGTCGGTCATCATCTGCTCGGCAATCCGCGTCATGCGGGCTTCCGTATACCGCATGGCCGCCGCCGAGTCGCCATCGACCGAGCCGAAGTTGCCCTGCCCGTCGGCCAGCGGATAGCGCATGGAAAACTCCTGCGCCATGCGCACGAGCGTGTCGTAGACCGACGAGTCGCCGTGCGGGTGGTATTTTCCGAGCGTCTCCCCGACGACGCGGGCGCTCTTCTTGTAATCGGCCCCCTGCGTAAGACCGAGCTCGTGCATCGCGTACAGCACCCGTCGGTGCACCGGCTTCAGGCCGTCGCGCACGTCGGGGAGCGCGCGGCTCACGATGACGGACATCGAGTAGTCGATGTAGGAGGACTTCATCTCGTCCTCGATGTTGATGGGGATGACGCGGCTGTCGTCCGCTTCCATGGTCGGTCTGGCAAGGTTCGTTTAGCAGCGAGTAAAGTTACCCCACCCTTCCCTGCGCTTCCGCGCGGGGCATCCTCTGATGACCTCGTGAACAGGCGCACGGCCCCGGGGCACCGGCGGCACCGGCGCATCTGAAGAGAATAGAGTTTCCGTTTTATCTAACTTACGCATGCGCGCGCGGAATCACCACCGATGTCGCGTCCTGCGGCGGCCTTCGCGGCCCTTTAATCTGCGAGAGCGGTATAATCTGCGGGAGGGGTGGCGGAACCGGTCTCCCGGCGCTGACAGGGACAGGGTGCGGGACGCTGCCGAACCCGCGCGCCGTTGGCTTTTTGTCGGGATGGCAATTACTCTGATGCAGGAGGCGGGTTGAGGCCGTCGGCCGTGTCCATGTCGTCTTGCTCCCATGCCTGCCCTCTCGCATCCGGTGCGCGTCCTTGTTCTCTTCATTGCCGCTTCCTGTCTCGCCGTGCCCGACGTCCCCCACGCCCAGCCCCTTCCGTCCGGCGAGCCGCCCACGCCCGAGGGGATCGATCTTCAGGGCCACCGCGGTGCCCGCGGCCTCGCGCCCGAGAACACGATCCCGGCCTTTCGCCGCGCGCTGGAGATTGGCGTGACGACCCTGGAGATGGACGTGGCGATCAGCGGGGACGGCAAAGTCGTCGTCTCCCACGATCCGTGGATGGCGCACGAGATCTGCTCGCTCCCGTCCGGCGAGCCCGTGCCCGAGGATGAGGAGCGCGCGCACAACCTCTACCGCATGCCCTACGCCGAGATCGAGCAGTACGACTGCGGGCGGCGCCGGCATCCCGACTTCCCGCGCCAGGAGACGCAACCCGCCGTGAAGCCGCTCCTCCGCGACGTGATTGCAACGGCAGAGACCTACGTCGCCGATCACGACCGCCCCCCGGTCTTCTACAACGTCGAGATCAAGTCGCGGCCGGACGGGGACGAGACGTTTCATCCTCCGCCCGAGACCTTTGCGCGGCGGGTGCTCAATGTGGTGCACGAGCGGGGCGTGGCGAGCCGAACCACAATCCAGTCATTTGATCCGCGGGCGCTCCGGGCCACGAACCGGCTTCGTGCTGAGCGAAATGCCGAGGAAGCTGTGCGTCTTGCACTTCTTGTGGGGCGCGGTGCGGACGGAAGTCTCGCCGACCAGCTGGAGCAACTCGGCTTCATACCGGCCATCTACAGTCCCGACCACCGGCTCGTGGACGCCCAGCTTCTGGAGGCGGTCGACGAACGAGGGCTTTGCGTCGTGCCCTGGACGGTAAACGAGCGCAAAGCCATGCGCCGCCTGATCCGCCTTGGGGTGGATGGGCTCATCACCGACTACCCGGACGTAGGACGAGCGGTGGTGGAGGCGATGGAGGAGCCCTCAAACTGAGAAGTCGACGCAACGATGAACCGCAGACGGCCGGCCGCGGCCCATGAAGTGCGGCGTTACCTCCGCCGCAGATTCCGACACGTTCACTGCCTCACACTGACGAACCACAACCGATGCCGAACGACGCGATAAACACCGACCAGACTGAGACTGACCCGGAGCACCACTACCGGAAATGGAAGACCCTTGCCCCCCTCGGCCGCGCTCAACGCCGGGCTGTGTCTCTTCGGCGACGCCGTGAAGCACCGCGCGCTCTACGAGTGGACGATGACTGAGCGGTCCGTCCCTGAGGGCAAACGTACTGGCCAATCCCAGTGACCGGCCTGCGCCGCGCCGGGGAAGTCGACGCCGTCGTCGGCACGAAGCGCGATGTTGCCGACGCCCTGCAGTCATGTCGCCGTCGAGCACACACAGGGCAGAGGGAGACCGATCGTTCGTCGAAAGACCAGCGCGGAGTTGGGCCGTTCGGTTGGCCCCGGCGCGGGGACGACCCGCCGCGCCCCCTTTCTGTTCGATCTCGATTCCGGTCGGGCAGCCCCGCTCGAACCGGCTGATTCCCCCAGTCCACAAAGCACCTGAGCATGGGCTTTCGCAGTCGGAAGCAGCCTGCCAGGCTCCTTTTCGACCAGCGAATACCTCCCTGCTCTCCCGGGTGGGCCATCAATCTCGTTCTCGTGACGGCATCGCTGTTTCCAAACCCCTTCGTCAGAGTAGGGAATACAAACGGCCAGTGTCTACCCCGATTACGGTGTTTTCTGTCTCTTCAGGTAAATGTTGTACTCGCCGTTACGTATTCGGGCATTGAGGAACGGCTTACGAAGATAGTATTGAAACGCGTCCGTGATAAGTACGGCGGGTTGGCGGTAATCAGCACAGCTACAGGTATTGTGGCGGTTCCGCTCCCGGATCGTCCTCAAAGCCCACGTGGCTCACGATCGGTCCCTGGTGCCATCCCCTGCGACTCGCGAGTGGCCCAGACACAAGCGGACCATGGGAGACCGATGCCGCGGCCTGAAGAGCAAAAGTGACCTCGCAGGATCGCCCCAGAAGGTGTTCACGGTCCGCCGCCGGTTGTCTCAGGTGGGAAGCCGCGGTTCCCTCTCGCGCAGAGCCGGAGCGGAAGTGAACCACCAGGCAGGATCGGCCCCGCAGAAATTGGCCGTACTCGCAGGATCCGTTGAAGACTCGTAGGCAGGCAGATCAGTATGGGTGTATCACACTACCGGGAGCGGGGTCTTCAGGTAATCGTTGCTGGGGGCGGACGCGTGGGTCGAGAAACGGCCGCGCTCATGACTGCGTACGGCCACCAGGTGACCATCATCGAACAGGACCCACGCATTGCCCGGGCGCATGCTGACG
>PXSX01000317.1:12412-13087 GCA_003022655.1 Bacteroidetes bacterium QH_1_64_81
GAGTTGGACCTGCCGGCGAAAGCGACGGTCATTACCGATCTCGCAACGGAGCACATCGCGGACGGGGACATGGTGATTGAGCCGGGGGGGCAGTACCTGATCGCGATTCGTCCGGACGCCGCCGACGACCTGAAAGGCCTGTTCCGACACCGCCCGTAGGCGTTCTTTGCTCTTCTGTAGAATTGGGCGGGTCCCGTATCTTCGCTCCGACGTCATCGTGTCAGCAGAGATACGCCGCGCACCAGGGGCCTGATCTTTGACCCGCGTGTGGCGGCGAGAACGCTTCTGCGATTGACCGCTGCTGCATTGGGACGTTCTGACACTTCTATAGAAAATAGAAAACGCCCCTCCATTCGCCGTTTGCAGGCGCTGAGGGGCGTTTTCGAGAGGGCAACATCCGTGCGAAAGGGGGGACTCGAACCCCCACGGGGCAAGGCCCCACGAGATCCTAAGTCTCGCGCGTCTACCAATTCCGCCACTTTCGCAGGGAGGACTGTAGTGTAACGGACCCTTCACTGAATGTCTCCAATCAGCGTGCAGGGACCGAGGTTCCGGGGGATCCGTAGGGGTCGCTGGCGGTACAGATGCCCCGGTACCATCGCGCTCCGCTTCACTGAATGGGCGTCACCAGTCTATGGCACTCCGGTGCTCCTCGCGTCACGTCGTCGGATGGAT
>PXSX01000318.1 GCA_003022655.1 Bacteroidetes bacterium QH_1_64_81
AAAACGCGGCGGCCAGAGCGATCGTCTGATACAGGCGCCGCGCGACGAGGGAGCGTTGCTCGGGGGAAGTAGACATTCGACGAGACGAGCACAAAGCGGAAGTTGCTGAGCTGTTTTCAACAAGCATCTTCTCATCACGTCTCCCAAAGGTTCCTCTTCAGTCGCTGTGATTAAACCGTTCCTTGGCGTTGAGCCGTCCTACGACGATTCGAACTACATTGCCGAGACGGCAGTGCTCATCGGCGACGTTACGCTGGGCTCGGGGGCGAGCATCTGGCACCATTGCACCCTGCGGGGCGACGTGAACTGGATCCGCGTCGGCGAGGAGACCAACGTGCAGGACCATACGGTCGTCCACGTGACCCACGGCACGGCCCCTGCCGACATTGGGGCCCGCATCACGATCGGGCACGGGGCCATCATTCACGGCTGCACGATCGAGGACGAGGTGCTGGTGGGCATGGGCGCAACGGTTCTGGACCACGCTGTCATCGGACGGCACAGTCTCGTGGGGGCGCAGGCCCTCGTCACCAAAAACACCGAGATCCCGCCGCGATCGCTCGTCCTCGGCCAGCCGGCCGAGGTGGTCCGCGAGGTCACCGACGAAGAAGTGGAGGCCATCCAGGAGGGGGCGCAGAACTACCTGCGGTACAGCGCCGTCCACGACGGACGTGAGGAGCCGGAGACAAATCCCTGGTACGATCCTTCTTGACCGGTGGGCGGGAATTACAGGGGAATTGCACGCATCGGTCAACCTCCTGAAGGGGGTACCCGTCGGATGGATGTAAAACCGCTTTGACTTCACGTCTCCAGTTGGCCTCATGCGTGCCATCCTTTTGCTTTTCTTCGCGTCAACATTCTTGGTCGCCTGCTCCGCGATCACGATCGACGAGGAGACCGTCTTTCAGCCCAAGCCGTCGGTGACCCCCGAGACCTTCAATCTCGATGGCGTAGCGCTCGACGTGCAGTCCATTCCCGTTGCGGACAGCGTGTCGGTCGATGCCTGGTATCTCACCCAGTCCTCCGCCCAGGCCACCGTGCTCTTCTTTGGGGGCAACGGCTTTTACCTCGTCCAGTCGCGCGGGTACCTGCGGGCCCTCAGTCGGCCTCCAGTGAACGCGCTCCTGTGGGATTATCGCGGGTATGGGCGCAGTGAGGGCTCGCCAAGCGCCGAGACGCTCCGGCAGGATGCCCTCGCCGTCCACGATTCGCTTATTGCCCGGCCCTCCGTGACGCCGAATCGTCTGCTCGTGTGGGGCCACTCCCTCGGCAGTTTCCTGGCCACCTACGTCGCGTCCCAACGGTCGGTCGGCGGAGTCGTCTTGGAGAACCCCGCCACCAACGTCGAGGACTGGACGAGTCACCTTTTCCCCTGGTACATTCGTCTCTTCCTCGGGGTGGACGTCGATCCGGCCCTCAAGGAGGACGACAACCTAGAGCGGATCCGACAGCTTGAGGTCCCGCTGCTCGTGGTGGGGGGGAAAGACGATCCCGTGACCGACCCCGAAATGGCCCGGCGTCTCCATGCGGAGGCCGCCAGCGAGCAGCGCCAACTCGTCCTCGTGGAGGGAGGGGCCCACAATGGGCTCTATGATGCGCCAGAGGTGCAGGACGCGTACTACGACCTGGTGGAGCACGTGACCACGTCAACGCCGCGCCCCGCTTCGTCCCCGTAGGTCTGTGCCTGTACAGCGGATGTCCGCGGGGCGGGTCAGTGGTCGTTCTCGGAGCGAGACGCTGTGGGCGATGTTTTTTCGGGCTCGGATCGCCCCCACAGGGTGTTCAGGCCGCTGAGGGCCAAGATGCCACCGCCCACCGCGGTGCCCGCGATGGGAAGGGGGATGCCCACCGCAAGTCCGGCCAGCAGGCCCTTCAAGACCGCTTTGCCGAGCCCCTCGTCGTGGTAGAGGTGCTGGATGATACCGGTGCCCAGGCCGGCACTCCCAAAGCCGACCAGTACAACGAGGGGCGTGGACAGGCCGAGCGTCATCGCGTTCTCCGAGAAAAGCACCCAGTCCAATCCCAGGATGAGAGCCCCGCTTACTGGGTGGAGGAATGTGCGGGATTGGGAGTCGGGAGCGGGCATCTCAGGGGAAGGGGACCAACTCGAGCCTGTCTGCGAACTGCCGTGCGGGGGGCAGCCTCGCGAAACGGCCAACGCGCCGTTCCCGGAAGGCGCCATGCGCCCTGCGGACGATCGCCTCGGCTGGGCGATTCGCCGTCGGGCCTAGAGGATGTACTGGCTCAGGTCGCGGCTTGAGGCGATGGAGCTGAGCCGGTCCCGGACCATCTCGGCGTCGATGGTGACGTTGGACCCCGGTGGAATCTCTTCGGGGACGTCAAAGAGCAGGTCCTCCAGGAGGGTTGTGAGCACCGTGTGGAGGCGCCGCGCTCCGATGTTTTCGACGTCCGCGTTCACCTGCGCGGCGATGCGCGCGAGTTCGCTGACGCCCTCCTTCTTGAACTCGATGTCGACATCTTCGGACCGCAACAGGGCCTTGTACTGCTTCACGAGCGCGTTCTTCGGCTTCGTGAGGATCTCGTAGAAGTCGTCCTCGTCGAGATTGTTGAGCTCCACCCGGATGGGAAAGCGGCCCTGGAGCTCGGGAATGAGGTCGCTCGGCTTGGTGGCGTGGAA
>PXSX01000319.1 GCA_003022655.1 Bacteroidetes bacterium QH_1_64_81
AGCCACTACTGTCGTGCGCCACCTGATCGAGAACAGCGACGTCGGGCCCGCGCAGTTCGTGGCCGTCAGTTACGGGGCGACGGATCCGGTGGCCTCGAACGAAACGGCGCGGGGACGCCGCCGCAACCGGCGGGTGCGCATTGCCGTGCTGCCGCCGCCGCGCGACTACTCGCGGCCCTTCGAAACGTCCTGGTGACCCGCCTGGTACCGTCCGACAAATTGGAGGTAGCTCGTGGAGCTGCCCTCGTTCGGATACACGCCGAAGCCGTCGATCCGATACTCGGCGCCGGAAGGGGTGTCGACGACCCGCTCCCGGAAGCTCTCAACGAGACCTGCCTCAGTGCGTCGGTGCCACACGATCGCCCCATCCGAGACGCGGCCGCGGTAGGTGACCGTCGTGCCGTCCGGCTGGTCGACCTCACAGATGAGGACGCCGTCGTCGTTCACATAGTTGCGCGCCGTTTTCTGCACGACGCGCCCGTCGGGATACCGATCCACCTGCGTGCCCACCTGCACGTCCCCCTCCCACTGGTAGCGGTGCGTGGCCGTGAGGGAGTCGATCTGCTCTCCCTCGGGCGTGTATGATACGAATGGGCCTTTCCACTCTCCGGTGAGCGCCTCCAGGGCCGGCCGGGGCGACTGAGCGGACGCGGGTGGGGGCCCTGCAGTGAGGAGCATAAAGGCGAGCAACACACAGGGCCAACTGCGCCGGAGGAGAACGTCGATGACGGGGGCGAGTCCGGTCCGCCAGCATCTGATACGCATTGGTAAGCACGGGAATTGTGAAGCGAGTCTGCCGGCGGAGGACCTCGCTCAAACCCGGACCTACGCGCTGGCTCCGGGCTCGGCGGCCCCGGACACGCTCACGGTGACGACCTACAACATCGGTTACCTGTCGGGCCTGCGAAATAACGAGCCGGTGGTGCGGCCCGACAGCCTCTTCTTCGCAAACATGGACCAGGCCGTCCGCTTTTTCCGGACGACCAACCCCGACATCGTTGGATTTCAAGAGATTGACTTCGGCGGAGCCCGTGTGGCCGACGTCCATCAGCTCGATACTCTCGCCACACGTCTGGGGTATCCCACCGCGGCGCAGGCCGTGAACTGGGACGAGCGGTACCTGCCCTTTCCGTACGGCCGACCCGCCGTAAATTTCGGAAGCACCCTCTCCGGCCAGGCCGTCCTCAGCCGGTTCCCAATTCGCCGCCACGTCCGGAATGTCCTCCCCCGCCCGCCGCAGTGGTTCGTTCGGGATGCATTCTACCTCGATCGCCTCGCCCAGGCCGCCGTTTTCGATTTTGGCGGGCATCCTCTCGCCATCATCAACGTCCACCTGGAAGCCTTCCATGTCGGGACACGCAAGGAGCAGGCCCGACTCGTGAACGATCTCTACCGCCGCCTCGCCGACAGCGACGTTCCGACGCTTCTGATTGGCGACTTCAACAGCCGTCTCCGCCGCGCCGATGCTGCGTCGAAAGACGAAACGATGCAGCTCCTGCTGGACGGCACGGACCTGCGCTCGGCGGTGGCCGACGCTCCGAAGGACACGGCCCGCGCCACCTATCCCGCCAATGCCCCGACCCAACGGATCGACTACATTTTCTATCCGCCTCGCTTTTTTTCACCGACGGACGCACAACGGTGGTGCGGTACGCCCAATCCGCCGTCCGACCACTGCGCCCCCATCGCTGAACGTCCACCTGGGCGAATGAGGGATTCCTATTTCTCGGAGCGTGGACACCCTTCCTTCTCCCACACCCCCATTCGCCCACGCTCTTTCCTCCCACTCGCCCTCTCTCCCTTTCCCAGAACCCTATGCCGTCTCCAACTCCCGCGCCTCTTCCGTCTCGGATTTGCCCCAGTCCGTCGCCTCGGCCACCTTCTGGCACTGATGGCAGCGGATGTCGCGGTCCTGCATCCGGTAGCACGGACGCTCGCAGCCCGGCGTCGGGGTCTTCACGTTCGGCAACTGGAGCTGGGCGGCCGTCATATCCGCCAGCGTTTCGATAAACCTGGGGTGGCTGTTCAGGCCAGGCATGACCTCGTAGTGCTCCGGAATCGGGGCGCCCTCCTCCTCTAGCTCCTCCGGAATCTCAATGGCCAGCTCGTAGCTCGTCTCGATGTGGTCGGTCACGAACGCCACCGGAATCACGAGCACGTCCTCATCCTCTTCGGCGAGCGTCTCCACCGTCTCGTCCGTCGCGGGCGTAAGCCACTCCGAGGGGCCCACCTTACTCTGGAAGGCCGTGGTAAACTCGTGGTCGAAGCCGCGGTGCTCCATCAGGTGTTGCACCGTGGAGTGAACGAGGCAGCAATACGGATCCTCCCGCTCGGTCATCTCGGTGAGCGGGGTGCCGTGCGCGCTGAAGAGGAAATGCACGTCCTCGCGCACGTCGTCGGGGAAGCGGTCCAAGCCCTCGTCGATGCGGTCGCTGAGCGCCTCGATGTATTTCGGATACGTCGCGTATTCGAACACCGAGGTCGTAGGCCAGGCCGGAATCTCGCCCGCCTTCTCCAGCTCGTGCCAGTACACGAGCGAGGCGCCCGTCGTGGTTTTGGAGTACTGCGGGTAGAGGGGGAGCAGAACCACCTTGTCCACGCCGTCTGCCTGCATCTGCGCCGCTGCCTGCTCACTGGTCGGCTCCCAGTACCGCATGGCCATGTACGTCTTGAACGTGGCCCCGGTCTGCGCGGCGTACTGCTCGTTGAGCCGCTGCTCCAGATTGGACGACTGATCGCGCGTGAGGGGATTGATGGGCGATCCCCCGTCGTCGCTGATCTCCTTATAGTCCTCGGCCACCGACTTGGACCGGAAGTACGAAATGATCTTCGAAAAGGCCTGGCGGACCCGCCCTCGGGCCTGGAAGTAGACGACCTCCGAAAAGTCGATGATCGCCGGATCCATAAACAGGTTGTACAGGAACGGCTCCACGGCCTCCTCGCCGTCGGGCCCGCCCAGGTTGAGGAGCACCACCCCCACCGTGTCGCCCGACTCCACGCCGAGCTTGGACGAGGGGAAAAACTCCCCCTCCACCAGTCGGAGGTCGCCGTTGTATTCCTCGCGGTCGTAGCGCTGAAGAAACTCGTAGGGCGTCATTGGATCGCAGCAGTCGGCTTGTAGAAGATCGTCAGAGAAGCAACTTTAAAACGAGGACATCGGTCGGAAGACTCCCGCGATGTCCCAATCGTTGCAAGTGCGTTTCGCTTTCTTCGCAACGGGGATGGTCCCGTTTCGGTCCTCGTCTCGTTTGTATTTCAAGGGCATGATGGCTGCCTTCTAGTCCGTCCCGAAACACGCTCGATGCAGGCGGTGCAAAACATGTGGTGCGCCGCGGAATACGCCTGTCGCGCGGACAGCGCGAGTTCGAGATTCGACCCACCGAGTGCCGACCCATGCCCCTTTCTCGACGCCAGTTCCTTGCCCTCGGGGCTGCCGGAGCCGTGACGCTTGCCACACGGCCCTCGGTTGCGGCCCGTCGCGTTGCCGGAGGGTGGCAGGCTGCAGCGCCGCTGCCCTGGTCCACGCGAGAGATGTGCTGCACGACATGGAACGAACAGATCGTCGTTGCAGGCGGGCTGGCCGGCGCGGCGCTCGGCGGCACACTCTACGTCCTCGGCGGCGAATACTTCTCGGATGACGGGGGCGTGTACGAGCACACCTGGGCGTACGACCCGGATCCGGACACCCGGGCCAAACGTCCTCCGATGCGGCTCCCCCGGCATGGCCTCGCCGGGGCCGCTTTGGGCGGGCGCGTCTATGCCATCGGCGGCAACACCGCTGCCGACATCGGCGCCGCGACCTTGTCCGTCGTCGAAACGTACACCTCTTCCGAAAACTGACCGCTCGAAGAGGATGCCACACCCCGGCTCTCACGACTCGCCTCTCATAACTCATCAACTCATAACTCATCAACTCATAACTCATCAACTCATGACTCATCAACTCATAACTCGTCGGCTCGTGGTTCCGTCCCCAACGAAGCCCGGCACGCCGCATTGAATACACCGCATTCGCCCGCTCACAGCTTCTTCCTGCCATGATCATCGACGTCTACGCCGACATTACTTGTCCCTGGTGCTACGTGGGCCGTGCCCGGATGAAACGGGCGCTCGATCAGCGTCCCAACCTCGATGTAACCCTCTGTCGGGAGTTGGAGCCGTGCGCAGCAGATGTTCGATCGCATTTGCCGGATGGGGGACGAAGAAGGGCTCACGTTCGACTTCGACGCGATCAACGTGGCCCCCAACACGGCCGACGCGCACCGGCTCGTCCTTTGGGCTCAGGAGCAGAACGCGGGCGACGCGATGGCCACCGTCCTGTTTCAGGCCTACTTCTCGGAGGGGCGAAACGTCTCGGATCGAGACGTGCTCGTAGAGTGCGCCAACGAGGCCGACCTCGATTCGCAGGAGGCGCGGACGCTTCTTGCGGGCAGTGAATACAGCGACGAGGTCCGCATGAGTCAGCAGCGCGCACAGCAACGAGGCATTACCGGGGTGCCCTGCTATGTCTTCGGAGAAGGGAGGCGCTTAACGCGGCCGCAGCAGAGGCTCCGGCTGGCGAATAGAGTTCCGCCGACTTCGACATTTGATGCGCCGTGTCGTAGATTTGAGCGAGATGTCCTCCGCGTTGTGGTGGACTCCGGTCGCCATCCTTTCAATTTCGAACCGCTGAGCCAATCTCCTATGGGTCGAACACGCATCATGTCCCCAGAGCGGGTCCGACGGACGCTTCGGCGCCTGGCCTACGAGATCATCGAGCACAACCGCGGGGCCCGCTCAGTCGAGCTCTTCGGCATCCAACGAAGCGGCGTCCCTCTTGCCCACTCCGTCGCGGAGGAAATCAACGCCGTGGAGGACACGGCCATCGAGGCCTACGACCTCGATGCGACGCCCTTCCGGGACGACCGTCCCGACCTTGAGCCGCCGGCGCCGCCCCATGACGTGGACGTGACGGACCGGGACGTCGTTCTCGTCGACGACGTGGTCTTTACGGGGCGCACGGCCCGCGCCGCCCTCGACGCAGTCCTTCAGTACGGGCGACCGCGCAGCATTCAGCTCGTCGTCCTCGTCGATCGGGGCCACCGCGAATATCCCATTCAGCCCGATTGCACTGGGCGTCGCCTCCAAACGAAGCACCAGGAACAGGTCGTCGTGGAGACCGACGGAGAGCTCGGGGTCTACGTGGAAAGCTGAGCGGCTTTAGAGGGCAGGCTCAGTTGGGGACGACCGACGAGTCCTGAGTTGTGGTGTCGGGGGCGGGCACCTGCGTGGAGTCGTCCGTCGTAAACAGGCGGATCTCCGTTCCAGCCTGCACCTCTGTATTCGGGGGGTGGCCCTGTCTTCGAACAAACCGCCGCGTCTCCGATGTGTCTACCGGCGATTCGTCCTGAGTCGATTCCGATGTGCGCGGATCAACGACGACGGCCCGCAGCTCGCGTTGGAGCAGGAGGCGTTGAGCCTCCTCGACGGTCCGGCCCAAGACGCTCGGAACCTGAACGGCGTCCGCGCCCAGCCCCGTGCTGTACCAGAGGTCCACGGTCGCCCCCTCTTTCAGTGAATCTCCGGGCTCCGGCTCCTGTCGGGTGATGGTATTCGGGTACGGAGAAGGAACAGAATCCGGCTCGACTGTTCCTACCTCAAGCCCGAGCGAGGAGACCCGACTTTTGGCTTCCCGAACTGATATGCCGTTCAGATTCGGAACGTCAACTCTTGGTAGCTCCCCCGCGTTGACGGTCAGATACACGCGACGTCCCGGCTTTACGTCGGAGTTGGGGGGCGGATTCTGGTCCACAACTGCTTCCTGCTCGACATCCGGGTTGTAGCGGCCGACCCGACGCCTAACCTTCAGGTTTCGATCCGTAACGAGTTTCTTCGCCTCCTCGAAGGAGCGGTCTTCTACGTCAGGTACGCGAACGGCGACCCCGTGGCGTGTATACGATGGCATGATTACGGCATCAACCAAGACATACCCTGCAATGCCGAGGAGGAGGAGGCCCCCGAGTCCGCCCCAGAAGTAGAGGTTCTGGAAAAGAGTACGGAGCCAGTTAAACGCCGCCTTGAAGGTGCGAGGAAGACGCATTACTGAAAAAGCTGTAGCAGAGCAGCGAATGCCTCGGCTGGCCCCAGTGCCCATCCCAGTGTGAGAGAAGCCAGCCGTGAGTGGCACGTTGGTGGAATAACACGAGTAGCATCGTGCAGTTTCCGGGCTGCCCCCGAAATTCCACCCAATACGACGACGCTTAAAGCGCCGATCAACTACTAAGACGATCAACTACTAAGAGGTCCACCCTTTCTTGATACGCCAGCTGGGAACAGCATGATCGCCTCCATGTCTAACGGTGCCCCCTGATGAAGAGGGCGCTGCAGACGCGAGCGGAATCTGCGTCTTCAGTCGGGAAAGGCGTCCCACGACAGTTTAATTCGGATTCACGCGATGGGTCGAAACTAAGACTCACTCGCCGAGTCCAAACTGGGTGCATCAGGGCAACCGCGAGGCATTCTCCTTGCCCGACATCTGCTCTGCGAAGATGCGGAGTAGGACCTCCGCCGACCTTTCAGGAATTGTGAAAAGGTTGGATTCTGCCTTGACACGGAGGGAAAATCTACCTTTTCGCCTTCGTGGCGGAAAGCGAATGCGATCGAGCTAGATCCAGGCTTTCCTACTACGGAGAGTTTGATCCTAGCTCAGGACGAACGCTGGCGGCAGGCTTAACACATGCAAGTCGCACGAGAACGTCCTGGCTTTGCCAGGACAAGTACAGTGGCGGACGGGTGCGTAACGCGTAGATAACCTGCCCTCAGGCGCGGGACAATCACGGGAAACCGTGGCTAATACCGCACGACGTCTGGAGCCCGCATGGGCCCCAGATGAAACCCCGGCTTCTGTCGGGGGCCTTTGGATGGGTCTGCGTCGGATTAGCTCGTTGGTGGGGTAACGGCTCACCAAGGTGACGATCCGTAGCTGGTCTGAGAGGACGATCAGTCACACTGGGACTGAGACACGGCCCAGACTCCTACGGGAGGCAGCAGTGGGGAATCTTGCACAATGG
>PXSX01000320.1 GCA_003022655.1 Bacteroidetes bacterium QH_1_64_81
GGCTCCGGCAGGTTGTTCATCTGCGAGGCCACCTCGTCGTCGTTAATAATTTTTGCGGCGCGCTCCAGCAAGCGGCTGTGGAGGTAAAAAATGTCGCCCGGGTAGGCCTCGCGTCCCGGCGGACGGCGCAGCAGGAGCGAGATCTCGCGGTAGGCCACGGCTTGCTTTGACAAGTCGTCGAAGCAGACGAGCGAGTCGCGTCCGGTGTCCCGGAAATACTCCCCAATGCAGGCCCCCGCAAACGGCGCAATGTACTGCAGCGGGGTGGGCATGGAGGCGGAGGCGTTAATGATCACCGTATGCTCCATGGCCCCATTCCGCTCAAGGTCGCGTTGCACCTGGGCCACCGTCGAGTCCTTCTGCCCCACCGCCACATACACGCAGTACACCGGGTCCTCGTCGGTCTCGTCCCGGTGGGTCTTCTTCTGGTTGATGATCGTGTCGACCTGCAGGGCCGTCTTCCCCGTCTGGCGGTCGCCGACGATGAGCTCGCGCTGGCCCCGCCCGATCGGAATCGTCGAGTCGATGGCCTTGATGCCCGTCTGCAAGGGGTTTTCCACCGGCTCGCGGTAGATGACGCCGGGGGCCTTCCGCTCCAGGGGCAGCAGCATCTTGTCGCCTTCAATCGGCCCCTGCCCATCGAGCGGGCGCCCGAGGGGGTCGATGACGCGGCCGAGCATGTTCTCACTCACGCCGACGGAGGCAATGCGACCGGTGCGCCGGGCTTCGTCCCCCTCGCTCACTGCGTCGACGTCGCCGAAGAGAATGACCCCAACGCTGTCTTCCTCGAGGTTGAGGACCATCCCCTCCACATTCTGCTCGGGAAACTCCACGAGCTCGCTGGCCTGCGCGTTGCTGAGGCCGTAGAGGGTCGCAATGCCGTCGCCGGCCTGCAGCACAGTCCCAGCCTCGTACTCCTCCGCTTCGGTCTCAAAGCCGCCGAGCTCGCGGCGAAGGATGTCGGTGACTTCGTCGGGTCGTATGCTACCGTTGGACATGAGATGCTCAGAAATTAATTGATCGAATCGTCGAGAGCGAGAAGCGACGAGATGCTGGCCTAGGTGGCAGCGTATTGCGTATTTCGTATTGCGTCTCGGGGAGTGCAGAAAGAGAATACGCAATACGCACAACGCAATACGTACAACGCCCTAGTCCGCCTCTCCGTTGGCCTCAATTGAAAGGGTCGCCTCGTGCAGCCGGTCGCGGAGTGCGTTGAGCTGGTTGCGCACACTTCCATCGAAGACCCGGTCGCCGATCCGGATCACCAGTCCTCCGATGAGATCTGGTTCCTCCTCAACGTGCAGGCGGATGTCCTTCCCGGTCTTCTCTTCGAGGGCTTCGACCAGGGCCTCCCGGTCGGCATCGGCAAGCGGGTGGGCCACCGTCACCGTAGCGTCCACGATGCCGCGGTGCTCGTCGCGCAGGGACTGGTATTGGTCCAGGATCGCCTTCGTCAGGGTCTCCCGGTCTTTCTGCACTAACAGACGAAGGAACCGTACGACGAGGCCTTCCACCTTGTCCCCCAGAAGCTCGCGAATGATCGCGTCTTTCTTCTCCGTCGGGATCACCGGACTCTCGAAGAAGCGCGACAGCTTGCGGTTCGACTCGATGCTGTTCCGGAGCATGAGGACATCGTCATCGACGGCCTTAAGCACCCCGGATGCGTCGGCTTCTTCGTAGAGCGCGGTGGCGTACCGCCGGGTAACCGTGCGCTGGCTCATACAGGTACTGTTGCCGGCCGCCTCGATGGCAAGATCAGCCACCTCGTCGCGGAGCTCCTGGAGCGCAGCCTGCTTTTCACGCTCAATTTCGGCTTGGGCCTGCTCCTTCATCTGCTGAATCTTCTGCCGCGTCTTGGCCTCTTCCTCCTCCCGAAGCTCTTCGGCCGACTGTCGGGCGTCACGGAGAATTTCCTGGGCCTTCTGTTCCGCATTGCGCCGGGCTTCTTTGTTCTCCTTCTGGATCGCTTTCGCCTCGGCAAGCGCCTCCTCGGCCCGCTGAATGGAGCTTTCGATTTCTTCCTCGCGCTGTTCCAGCGAGTCCGTAATCGGGCCCCATCCAAACCTGTACAGTATGTACAGGAAGATGAGAAAGGCGACGGTCTTCCAGAAAATGAGCCCAACAGAAGGCGTGATGAGGCTGCTCTGGGCAAGCAGGGCAGTCATGGGTACACACAGGCGTTAGCGCGAAGGGGCGAGAACATCTCCGGGCCCAGGCACCAGCCGGAACTGATGCCTTGAGCATCGGGATGGGACGGGCCGCTCCTCAAAGAGCCACTTATATGAAGATCGTAATGGCGAGGAGCAGGCAGATAATGAGGGCAAACAGGGCCACACCCTCAATGAGGGCGGCGGAGATAATCATGAGGCCCCGGATGTCGTCGGTGGCTTCCGGCTGGCGGGCCGCCCCGTTCATCGAGGAGCTAGCCAGCCAACCAATTCCGACACCGGCGCCAATAGAGGCAAGGCCAGCACCAATTCCGGCAGCGAGATAAGCGAGAGCAGCGGCTTCCATAGTATTCGATTCGTCGTAAGGGAAAAGTGCAGTGATGAGGGTGATACAGCGGATGCGGCGGTGAGCCCGCGTCCCGGAAAATTACGCCGAGGTCGGCTCGACCGCCTCTTCCACAGCGTCGAGGCGCTCGTCAAGCCGACTCGTATCGGGCCCCGCGTCCGCCTCGGGCTCTTCGTAGTGATGCTCCTCTACGGCCATGCCGATAAAGAGCGCCGAGAGGATGGTGAACACGTACGCCTGAATGAAGGCAACGAGCAGCTTGAGGAGCAAGATAAAGACGGTGAAAGCTATGCTAATGACGACCGTTCCCACCGCCGCCCCCTCCCCGAAGAGAATGTTTATGATGAAGATGAGCCCAATGAGGCTGAAGATAATCAGCGCCCCACCCACCATGTTGGCAAAGAGACGAACAGCGAGGGCCAGGTGCCGCATGACGAGACCAATGATCTCGATGGGCACGAAAATGATGCGTACCAGTACCGGCGCGTCGGGGGGGCCTGTGAGCAGTTCTCTATAGTGATCCTTCGAGCTATAGAGCAGAACGATGACGAAGGTCATGATCGCCATCACACCGGTGACAGCGATATTAGAGGTCGCCGCCCCCGCAAAGGGCACGAGCCCGAGAATGTTGGCGACGAGAATAAAGAAGAACGCGGTCAGAAGATAGGGCAGGAAGGTCCTCCACTTTTCACCCTGGATGTTGGGCTTGGCGATCTCGTCCCGCACGAAGACCACCATGGCTTCCATCATGTTCTGAAAGACGCCTTTCGGTGCCTCCGTACGGCCAACCCCCTTCTTGTAGTAGCGCTGAGCCAGGGTGATGAAGACCCCAAACACGATTACCATCGACAGCAGGCTGAAGACGAAGTGGCGGGAAATAGAGAGATCCGCCACCACGTGTCCTTCTGCACGCTTCACCGTGCTGTGCAGGTGTTCCTTCGCGGCGATGGCCTCCTTCATATCAGCGCCGTTCGTCATGAGGGTTCCATGGCCTTCACCCTCCCCGCCATCGTGCGGCGCAAGGCCATACGGCCCATTCTTAAGCATCGACTTTGTGCTTCCGTACGCCTCCAGCGTCAGCTCACCATTCGCCGTGCGAGACAGCATGATGCGTGGAAGCTCTACTTGGGCAAACGGCTTGAAGTCAAGATAGTAGCCGTCCGTGGCGTGGCCGAGGATCGAGTTGTTGACGATGCCCTGAAGTGTCACCTCGCCCTCTTCGGCCGCCGTTGCGGGCGTGGCCGTCAACGCCGGGCTCATCCCCAGCAGGATGAGAACCACGAGTCCAAAGGATCGGGTCCGGGCGATCATATATCTCCGTACGAAGGTTTTAAAAACAAACTTCAACTACCGCAAACTCCGACTACCGGATAACGCACTCGTGCAGTGTCGGGTCAAAGCCCCAGGGTGCCGCGGTCCATTCGCCGCGCGACGAGGAACGTTTCCACAATCACACTCAGGATGAGCAGAACGATCACGGTACTCACAAACACCGCGATCCGTACCGGTAGGAAGAACAGCACCAGTGCCACGGCCCCAAAGACCAGCACCATCCGTCCCCCGAGTCCGCCCAGTTCTAGAAGCAAGAATAGGCGTTGATCAGATG
>PXSX01000321.1 GCA_003022655.1 Bacteroidetes bacterium QH_1_64_81
CCAATCCCCGCAATGATCCCCGCGTTGGTCCGACGAAAGAACGAGATTCCCGTGTTGAAGGCCACGTCGAGGTCGTCCGGCGTCTGGCGTTCGAACAGCTTGATTCCCCCGAAGCCCCCGGCCTCTCCGTGGACGACGACCGACCGCACGGCGGGCGCCTTCAGGTGAAGGAGCAGGGGCAGTTCGAGGTATCCCGCCCCGTACTCAATTCCGCCGTCCTCCTCCGCTCTAATTTCCGCGCCTTTCTGATTCAGAAGGAGCTCCGGCTGAATCGAGACGGAGCCGAGGAGGGGCTGCCGCACCACAAGTCCCCCACCAACCGTCGCGTAGCTTGCTGGGTCGGCGTCCGGAGACTGCATCGTCACCTGGTTGACGCCCAGTGCGAGCCGATACTGACGGCGCTCCTGCCCGTGGCTCGGGGACGCCTGGACCCCGAGAAGGCCTGCCAGAACGAGAGCACCGATGACAAATCGCATGATGAATGGGGCTCTGATCCGATCAGAGTTCGATCGGGACGTCGGGGCAAAAATAAGAACGCTCGGCGAAACGGAGAGCACGGACAACGGATCCCGAAGGACGAGGGCTCCTCGTTGAGAACCGGTCTCGTCCGTGAGAGCGCTCCCGGATCCACGCCGCTATGGTCACAGCAAACGTGTGGGCCCTTACGGCAGTCCGCCGACCGCGGTCTACCATCGAGGACAACTGTAGACCGCCACGGGCGTTCACCACGACGCTGCGAGTCACGCCGCGCGCCCTCTTTCCGTTTCCACTCCTCACCAACACTCACCGCTGATGCCCGACGTAGAAACGACGCCCGAGACCGACCTGGACGCCATCGACTCCGAAGAGGCCGCCGCAAAGGCCGCCGGGCAGCTCCGCGAGGCACTCCGGTACCACAACTACCGCTACTACGTCCTCGATGACCCAGTCGTCTCCGACGCCGACTACGAACACCTCTTCCAACAGCTCCAGGAGATCGAAGACGAGTACCCGGACCTCCAGACGCCGGATTCTCCGACCCACCAGGTCGGCGGTCTTGTGCGCGACGAGCTGGGAACGGTGCCCCATCCTTCTCCCATGCTCAGCCTGAAGGCCGTCTACGAGGAGGCCGACGTGCGCAACTTCGACGAGACGTGCCGCGACGAACTTGGCCGCGAGACCGTGACCTACACCGCCGAGCCGAAGTTCGACGGGCTGGCCGTGGAGCTGATCTACGAGGACGGGCAGCTGGTGCAGGCCGCCACCCGGGGGGACGGCGAGACGGGCGAAGAGATTACGGCCAACGTCAAGACCATCGAGGGCGTCCCCCTCCGCCTCCGCGACGACGAGCGCCCCGTCCCCGACCGGCTCGTGGTGCGGGGCGAGGCGTACATGCGCATAGACGAGTTCAACGCATTCAACCGGCGGCGCGAGGAGGAGGGCAAAAAACCGTTCGCCAACCCGCGCAACGCCGCGGCCGGGTCGCTCCGACAGCTCGACTCCAACATCACCGCGCGGCGGCCGCTCCGCATCTTCTTCTACGAAGTTGCCGACGACGGGCGGGACTTCGACACGCACGCCGAGGTGCTGAGGGCCCTGCCCGAGTGGGGCCTGCGCGTCTGCGAGGAGCACATTCGCCTCTGCGACGGCATCGACGCGGCGCTGAGCCACTACGAGGAGGTCGTCGGGGTGCGGGACGACCTGCCCTACGAGATCGACGGGCTCGTCATCAAGGTGAACGACTTTGCGGGGCACGGGACGCTCGGCGTCCGGGACCGGGACCCGCGCTGGGCCGTGGCCTACAAGTTTCCCCCGCGCCGCGCCACCACGACCATCGAGGACATCTTCGTGCAGGTGGGGCGCACGGGCCGCGTCACGCCCGTCGCCGTGCTGGCGCCCGTGGAGGTGGGCGGGGTGGAGGTGACCCGCGCCTCGCTCCACAACCAGAACGAGATCGACCGCAAGGACATCCGGATCGGCGACGCCGCGCTCATCGAGCGGGCCGGCGACGTGATCCCGCAGGTCGTGAAGGTGATTGAGGACGAGCGCGACGGGTCCGAGGAGCCGTACCACATTCCCGACACGTGCCCCGTCTGCAACGCCGAGGTGATTCTCAGCGACGACAAGAAGCAGGCCTTCTGCACGGGGGGCATGACGTGTGAGGCCCAGTTCCGCGAGCGGCTGAAGCACTACGCCTCCCGCACGGCGACCGACATCGAGGGCCTGGGCGACAAGCGCGCCGAGCAGCTCATCGACGCCGGGCTGATCGAGGACATTTCGGACCTGTACACGATCGACAAGGCGGACCTGCTCGCCCTGGAACGCTACGCGGATAAGTCGGCCCAGAATCTGCTCGACGAGATTGCGGCGAGCCTGGAGCAGGACCTCGATCGCTTTGTCTACGCCCTCGGCATTCCCCTCGTGGGCTCGGCCACGGCGCGGCTGCTTGCGCAGCACTTCGCCACGCTCGCCCCCCTAATGGACGCCGACGAGGCGGCCCTCACAGAGATCGACGACATCGGCCCGGAGGTGGCGCACAGCATCGTCGCGTTCTTCGACGACACGAACAACCGGGCCGTCATTGAGGACATTCGGGAGGCGGGCCTGACGCTTGCGAATCCGTA
>PXSX01000322.1 GCA_003022655.1 Bacteroidetes bacterium QH_1_64_81
CGACGTGACGTTCGAGGTGTTCGTCCACTTCGGCACCGTGCTCAGCATTCTCACGGTGTACTGGGACGAGGTCGCGGAACTCCTCGGAGAAGCATGGGCGGGGCTGCGGGCGCCGCGCGCCGTTCCCACGCGTTTCGCCGAAAACGATACCTTCCGCCTCGGGGTGTTCATCCTGATCACGCTCGTCCCCACGGGCGTGGCGTACGTGCTCTTCCGGGAGCCGCTGGAGCAAGCCTTCAGTAGCCCACGGCTTGCGAGTGCCATGCTGCTGGTGACGGGCGCGCTTCTGTTCCTCACCATGATCCGCCCACAGCCGGAGGGCGAGCTGAGTGGCCTCAAGGCGTTCGTCGTAGGGGTTGCTCAGTCGTTTGCCCTGATTCCAGGCATCTCGCGGTCGGGCGCCACGATCTGCACAGCGCTCTACCAGAACGTGCGCCCGGAGCGGGCGGCGAACTTCTCGTTTTTGATGCTGCTGCCGGTGGTTGTCGGGGGCACGATTCTCAAGAGCCTGGAGCTGGCGGAGCAGGGATTGGGGACGGCGGGCGTGCCGCTCTTGTTGGGCACCGTGACGGCGTACGGGTCCGGCATCGTAGCCATCTACGTGGTGCTCGACGTGGTGCGGCGGGGGAATCTGCAGTACTTCGCGTACTACTGCTTCCTCATTGGAGGACTCGGCCTTTGGCTCCTATAGCGTGTGAGCGTCTCGGGTGTCGGGGAGTGGAGAAAGAAGAGTCCGTCGTATCGTCCACGCTCGTGGGGTGGGCGGCGGACTGGGACGCGATGGTGGTCGTCACGGGACGTAGGGGCGAGGGGAGGTGGGGAAGAGGGAAGAACAGCGAACCTGCCTCCCAGGTGTCGAGTTATTCCAGGTGAGTCAACTCCCTGCCTGTAGACGAAGTCGGATCCCATGCGCACGCTCGACGACATTCGGGCACAACTCCAGGCGGAGCTTCCAATGCTCCGCGAGCGCTACGACGTGGACCGCATCGGCATCTGCGGGTCGTACGTGCGGGGCGAGCAGACGGAAGACAGCGATCTCGACCTGCTCGTAACGTTCACCGAAACGCCTGGTCTCATCGAATTTATTGGGCTCGAACGCTATCTGGAGGACGCTCTGGGGGTTTCTGTGGATCTGGGGACACCAGACGGGCTGAAGGAAGGGCCGGCGGCGGAGAATATCCATCGGGAGGTGGAATACCTATGAGCCGAAGTCAAGAGCAATATCTCCGGGACGTTATAGATGCGATGGAGGCCGCCGAGTCGTTCGTCGAGGGTATGTCCTTCGAAGAGTTAGAGGCGGACCGGCGGACCCAGTTTGCCCTCCAGCGAGCCTTCGAGATCATCGGGGAGGCCACCAAACAGCTTGATGATGAGCTCCGCAATCAGTATCCGGATGTGCCGTGGCGGGACATCGCGGGGATGCGGGATAAACTTATCCACGAGTACTTTGCGGTTAATCTGGAGATCGTTTGGGAGACGATCCACAAGGAGTTCCCGGAGGTGAAACCCAAGATTCGGCAGATCCTGAAGGAGTTTCCCGGATAGGGAGCATAGGTGCGTCGCCGGGTTTGTCTCTGCCAAAGTGAGGTTTGGAGGCGCATCAGCGGTGAGAAACAGGGAGTGGGTCGTAACAACCGATCTCCTGTCTCCGTCTCCCGCGAGGCGCAGGGTCAAGTGTCCTCCTGCATCTTTCGGGTACGTCCTACGTTAGACTCCCAGTAGATCCTTCTTCCGTGTCCGCTCCTGCCCCCATGCGACTGACCGACGAGGAAAAAGCCGTTCGCCGCGAGATTGAGGACTGGCAGCATGCCGACGCCTCCATCGCCTCCCAGGCCATGGACTGGGCCATGCGGCCGGTGGACTGGGCGGTGGACCAGGTCATCTCGCCCGACCAAATGGATCAGGTCACCGAGCGGATCGAGCAGTTTCTCTCCACGCTCAGCGACGCCTCGGAGTGGACCCACGAGGCGGACGACATCCTGGCGGCGGCTGAGGACCGGAACCTGCCCGCCGAGTCGGTCAAAGACCTTCGTAACCGCCCCATCGCCGATCTCGACGAGCTGGCCCGCAGTCGCTTCCGGCAGAACACGATTCTCGCGGCGCTGGAGGGCGGGGGTACCGGCCTCGCGGGCACGGCCTTCGTCGCCGCCGACATCCCGCTGCTCTTCACCATCAACCTGCGCCTGATTCAGCAGATCGCGGCCAGCTACGGCTTTTCGCTGGAGGGCCCCGTGTTTCGGCCACTCGTGCTGTCGATCTTTAACGTCGCCGCGTCGGGCGGACGCGAGGCCCGCAACGAGGCGCTGCGCGAGGTGAGCGTGGCCGCGGCGGCCTTCGCCGACGACCTTGAGTACGCGGGGCGCGTGTCCGGCACCTTCCGCGACCAGAACCGCCACCTGCCGCGCGAGATTGCAAAAACACTCCTGGAGCGCAAGCTGGGGCAGACGGTCCCGCTGGCCGGGGCGGCTGTGGGCGCGGGCGTCAACTACTGGTTCACGACGCAGACCGCCGAGTCCGCCTTCATGTGCGTCCGGGCGCTGTATCTGGACTGGAAGGAACGTCGATAGCGGTTTGGGGAAGTGGGAATAGGTAAGGGGGAACGGGGAAAGTTGGCTGCCTGGATCAATGGGGAGAGTCATTTATGACCGATCGGGGCTCCGTCGAAAGCTATCGGGATTTGGAGGTATGGCAGCGGGGAATCGTGCTGGTAGAGCGGGTGTATGCGGTCACCGATGACTTTCCGGATCGGGAGCAGTACGAGTTGACCTCACAGCTCCGTCGGGCGGTGGTGGCGATTCCATCGAATGTTGCCGAGGGCTGGGGGTACAGTTCGCGCGACCAGTACGTGTACTACTTGGAGCAGGCACGCAGCTCGCTGCTTGAGGTCGAGACGCAAATTATCATTGCAGAGCGCCTGTCGTACGTGACGGAAGAAACACGGGACGAACTGCTTGAGCAGACGACGGTGGAGAGCAAGATGCTCCTCTCACTCATGCGCTCCCTCCAGTCGTAAGTCTGCTTCCATCACCTCTTACCTCCTACCTCTTCCCCTCTTACCTCCTTACCGCTTCCCTCTTCCCCCTTTCCTCTTCCCTCAAAACCACCTCTTCCCCCCTCCCTCTTCCCCATGTTGGTAGCCATTGTCGGGCGGCCGAACGTCGGCAAGTCCACCCTTTTTAATCGCCTCACCGGCTCGCGACAGGCCATCGTCGACGATGAGCCCGGCGTCACGCGCGACCGCGTCTACGGGCAGGCCGAGATTGCGCTGGAGGACGCCGACGTCATTCTCTTCGTGGTGGACGTGACGACCGGCATCACCGAGATCGATCAGGAAATTGCGAATGTGCTCCGCCCTACCGACACGCCCGTGATGGTGGTGGCCAACAAGGCCGACAACGAAGAGCGCGAGTGGGCCGCGAGTGAGTTCTATCAGCTTGGCCTCGGGGAGGTCTATCCCGTGAGCAGCACCACGAAGCGCGGGTTCGATGCGATGCTGCAGGCCCTCATCGACCAGGTGCCCGGCACGGGGACGGAAGACGCCGACGATCGGGTGCGCATCTCGCTCGTGGGGAAGCCCAACGTGGGCAAATCGTCGCTCGTCAACGCCACGCTTGGGTTCGACCGCGCCATCGTCACCGAGACGCCTGGCACCACCCGCGACACGGTCCAGTCGGTGGTGCAGTATGAGGATCGCGAACTGATGCTCGTGGAC
>PXSX01000323.1:0-741 GCA_003022655.1 Bacteroidetes bacterium QH_1_64_81
GGCCAGGAAGGGGCGGAGGCCCGTTCCCTGATACAGCACCGCGACGCCGCCCGCGAGCGTGAAGAACACGAACTGCGCCCCGTGGGTGAGGACGGCGTACGTAAGGGCCTCGGCGGCCGGGACGCCGTAGAGGTGGACGAGCGCCTGCTGGGTAATATAATGGTACGACCCGATGCCCCCGGGGGAGGGGATGAGGATGCCGACGGCGCCAATGGCCATGAGGGCCCATGCATCCAGGATCCCGATGCCGTATGGTCCGGCGAGGTGGAGCATGCGGAAGGGCAGGTAGGCCATGAACAGGTATCCGCCCCACATGCCCACGGTGGAAACGAGGATGGCCCCCCGGCGGGGAGAATAGAGGAGCGTGCCCAGTCCCTCGTTAAACGATACCGCCGCTGGCTTCAGGGTCTCTCTCCAGAACTGACCGAGCCAGGAGTCTTCCCTCCGGACCAACCACCGCATTCCCAAAATCAGCAGTACGACGAGGAGAAGGCCCCCGAGCGTACCCCCGACCACCCATTCCGTAGGGATGGACTGAAGACGAGCCCACGCTGGCGCAAAGAACTGCTCCCGAAGCACGCCGAGACGGTTGAACAGCAGACCGATGGCACTGAGGAGAGCCACGCCGAGCACCGCCGTGTCGAAAATACGTTCGGAAACGACCGTGCCGAAGAGGCTGCTGAATCGATAGTCGGAGCGGGCCGACAGGTTGGCGGTGCGGGCCACCTCGCCCATCCGGGG
>PXSX01000323.1:805-4082 GCA_003022655.1 Bacteroidetes bacterium QH_1_64_81
ACAGGGCCAGGGCGAGAAGGCCCCCGGCCAGGACAAAACTTCCGATCTGGAATAGCCGACGTCGACTCAGCACGCTTCGGGGCGTTCGTGGGGGAGGCGATTGGCGGTTCAGAAGCGAGTCGCCTTTAACCGGAGGCATTAGCGCGAAGGTCCACGACCTCCACGCCGTCCGGGGCCGAGAAGGTGAACGGGCGCCCCTCGAAAGTCGGATTCACGGCAATGTCGTGCAGCCGGAGGTCCAGGGTGGCTCCGTTGCGGTCGGTAACGCGGAGACGCGTGACAATCCGATCGGTCCGACGCACCCAGAGAACGGCTTCCTGAAAGCGCGCGGCATCGCCGGTCGCGGTCAGGGACAAGACGTCGTGGAGGGCTCCGTCGCGTCGTGACGTCCGAGTCGTGGTGACCTCATACCTTTCGGCGGAGGCCGTCAGGAAGGTTTGGGGCGTGATGGTCGAGGCCTCGGCGTCCGCGTCGCTCACGACCACCTGGCTGTCCGCCGGAGAGTAAATCCAGCTCGTGGCTCCGTTCGTGACCACGGTTTGCGAGGGCGTTTCGACGCGGTACTTGTCGCCGGCCAGAAGGACGCGCCCGTCGACCTGGGTCGAGTCGTTGGCAAAGTCGGACTGTGTGACCTGGGTGAAGGTGGCGCGGAGGCCGCTCAGGCGGTCATAGCGGTCCTGAAGGGCCTCCAGAGAGGGCGCCTCCTGGGCGGGAGCCAAGGGGGCGAAGACGAGTAGAAGGGGGGAAACGAGGACGAAGACGCATCGGCGCATGGAGAGAGCGGGACGTGGCGGGCAGAAAAGCGTCGCTGGATGGTGATGGTGATTTCTGCGTGTGTGCGTCTGTGCGTGTGGGGGGCTGTGCGCTTGAGCATATGGAAGAACGTCCCCACGCCCAGAGGCCCACGCACGACTGATGCCCACGCGCGATTCCGGCTTGGTACTGTAACGACCCGGATGTGCAATTATCGCCGGCCCAGCATCAGGTCACGAAAAATTGACGCCGGGACTGGGGCACGGGCGTCAGGCATCAAGCGGATACATGGCTTGCGGTTCGTAGATCGCTCCCTCCGACGTCAGGGTGCTCTCGTAGAGCACAACGCGATCGACCTTGAAGTTTGGAAACGAACGGTCCTCGTGGAGACGGAGGTAGTCGTGGACGGCGTCTGGGTCGGCCTCGTCCAGTCGGCCGATGGTGACGTGGGGCCGGTAGGCACGGTCTTCGACCTCCAAGCCTTCCGTTTCGAGTCCATCGCTCACGGCGTCGTAGAGGGCCATCAAGGAGTCGGTGCGCTCCAGCCCGAGCATGAGGACCCGAGGAGAACGGGGGGACGGAAGGACGTCGAGGCCGTACGGGTCGCACTGTACGGGGCCTGCGTTCACGTCCGCGAGGGCTTTTTCGTAGCGGGCGGCCTGGGCCTCCTCCACATTACCAATGAAGCGGAGGGTGACGTGAAACTGTTCGGGATCAGTCCACCGGGCCTGGAGGGCGTCTGGGTCCTGGATCGCCGAAAGAGACTCGCGCAGAGGCTCGGGAATCTCGATCGCTGTGAACAGCCGCATAGGAGACCGGAGGGTGGCGGAGCATCCGTGCCTTCGGGAAACCGGATGCGGAGGGGAAGGTTCAGGCCCCAACAGCCCCTCCGAATCCGACCGCGTCCCCCATGCCCCTCGAAAAGATCATCTCCGGCGGACAAACCGGGGTCGACCGCGCGGCCCTGGACGCGGCGCTCGAACAGAACATTCCAGTGGACGGCTGGTGCCCGAAGGGCCGTCGGGCCGAGGACGGTCCCATCCCGGACCGGTATCCCCTCCGGGAGGCTCCATCGGACGAGTATGCCCAGCGCACGGCCTGGAACGTGCGGGACAGCGATGGTACCCTCATCATCGCGCCCGCCCCGTTGACGGGCGGGACGGCTCTCACGCAGACGGAGGCCGACGAGCAGGGCCGACCCGTGCTGCACGTCCGTCCGTCGGATCCCGTCCCGATCCCGATGATTCGGGCGTGGGCGGCGGAAAACGACGTTCAGGTGCTGAACGTGGCTGGGCCGCGGGCGAGCGAGGTCGACGGCATTTACGACGCGGCGCGGGCAATTCTCGACGACCTCCTGGCGTCGGACGAGGAATAGGCCGGGCCCAATCCGTTCCTGCACCGGACGGGCTATTTGCGTTCCGGGCGGTCCGACGGATCGGTCGAGTCGGAGGGCTGTCGTCGCGTGCGTTGGGCAAAGAGATCTTCCCCCTCGTCCACCCGCCTGGCGGTCGACCAGAGGAACCACACCACGACTCCGGTGGCAAGGGCGACGAAGAGTGTAAACGCGGGCCAGAGCGGCGCCTCGAAGCCAAACTGGCTCGCGCGGGCCTCGGGATACTGCACCCACTTGTCGAGCCCCCAGGCGGCCATGCTCCCCCCGATGGCGGCGAAGAGAAGGGCCGCCCCCTTCAGGAGTCGAGCAGCAGGATTGGTGGAATAGTCACTCGGTGACGGCATAGCGGTCGGTCCAGTCGTTCATAGGGGGGCGAACCGGAAGGCCGGCGTCGCGCAGGTACTCCTTGGCCTCCCCCACCGTGTGCTCGCGGAAGTGAAAGATCGACGCCGCCAGCACCGCACTCGCGCCGCCGTCCACGAGGCCCTCCCGAAGGTCCTCCAGTGTCCCCGCCCCGCCGGACGCGATGACCGGAATTTGAACCCGATCGGTCACGGCCTGTAGGAGATCGAGGTCGTAGCCGTCCTTCGTCCCGTCCCGGTCCATCGACGTCAGGAGAATTTCGCCGGCGCCCCGTTCCTCCGCCTCCACCGCCCACTCCACGGCGTCGCGACCGGTGGGCGTGCGTCCCCCGTGGACCACCACCTCCCAGTCGACGGACGCATCCGTTCGTCGCTTTGCGTCGATAGCCACGACGATACACTGGTTGCCAAACGCCTCGGCCCCGCGGCCGATGAGCGCCGGGTCTCTGACGGCCGCGGAGTTGATCGCCACCTTGTCGGCCCCAGCCTGCAGCATGGCGCGCATGTCCTCAACGGAGCGCAGGCCGCCGCCCACGGTGAGGGGGATGAACACCTGATCGGCCGTGCGGCGCACCACGTCGTGCATGATGTCGCGCCCCTCGTGCGTGGCCGTGATGTCGAGAAAGACCAGCTCGTCGGCCCCGGCGGCGTCGTAGGTGCGGGCCTGCTCCACCGGGTCGCCGGCGTCGCGGATGTCCACAAAGTTGATGCCCTTCACGACGCGGCCTTCGTCCACGTCGAGGCACGGAATGATGCGCTTGGCAAGCAT
>PXSX01000324.1 GCA_003022655.1 Bacteroidetes bacterium QH_1_64_81
GGCAATCATCACACTGTCGGCGTGAAACGTCTCGTCTCCGGCGCGAATCCCCGTAGCTCGCCCGGACTCATCTTGCAGCCCCTCATCGACGCGGACGTTGGTGGCGAGGAACGACCCATACGGATGCGCACTGTCCGCGACTGCCTCCTCGACCCAATCAGCCAGCCAGCGGTCGAACCGGGAGCGGAGAATGCTCAGCCCATGTAGGGCGGCTCGGCGTAGGCATCGGACTTGTAGTCAAGCGTGAACGCCGAGGTCTCATCCATCAGCGTGAGCCGCCGGCGAGTAATGAAGCGCTCGAACGCGGCGGTGTCGTCGGTCCAATACTCCGGCACCAGTCGCGCCAGATCGCGCCCCCACAGCACGCCTCCCGACACGTTCTTGTGGACAAATCGGAAGCTTCATCGGCGGAAGAGATAAACGGTCCGGAGGCTGAGGGGGGTCTCTTGATTCTGTGAGCACGATTCGGATACGCTTTACTCTATCTTCATTCAGGGTTTCCAAGACCTGATTTGTTGCGGGTTTTTCCCGCGTTCTGATGATTCGGCCCAGGGTCGCAGAGTTGCGTCTTATTGCCTGCTCCCTCAAGTTCCTGTCTGGAGACACGCAACTCCTCACACTTCTTCCCCTGTTTTCCCGATGGCCGGAACGATCACCACCGTATCTACCGAGACCCTCGCTGTGCAGACGGACGACCTCGACCACGCGATTCTCGATGTCCGTCCCATCGCGGCCTACAACGGCTGGTCGCTGCAGGACGAACCGCGCGGGGGTCACGTGCCGGGCGCTAAGAGCCTTCCCCTCCAGTGGACGCAGTACATGGACTGGGTGGAGGTGCTCGACGAGAAAGACTTGTCCCCGGAAACGCCCGTGACGGTATACGGCTACACCCCGGACACGGCGGCGGAGATGGTGGACAAGCTCGATCGGCTGGGGTTCGAAGCGATCGGGGCCTACAATGGGTTTCTGGAGGAGTGGTCGCCCGACCCGGACCGACCAATGCGACGGCCGGAGCGCTACCAGCAGCTTGTCTACCCGGAGTGGGTACAGGCCCTCCTCTCCGGAGACGAGCCTGCCGGGATGAACGGCGACGACGCTGTGCTCTGCCACGCTCATTTCGATTACCGGCAGGACTACGAGGACGGTCACATTCCCGGCGCTATCCCTTTGAACACGAATGCCCTGGAGTCGCCGGAGACCTGGAATCGGCGCTCACCGGACGAACTGACGGCCGCCCTGGAGGACCTGGGCATTCGCCACGACACCACCGTCGTGCTCTACGGTCGGTTTTCGTACCCGACCTACGATCAGGACTATCCGGCCCAGAGCGCGGGGCATCTGGGGGCGATGCGGTGTGCGGCCCTCATGCTGTACGCTGGGGTGAAAGACGTGAAGATCCTCAACGGGGGCCTCAACACCTGGGAGTCGGCGGGCTACGAGGTCTCCACCGAGGACGTCGCGGCTGAGCCGGTGGAGGATTTCGGGATCGAGGCGCCGGCGCATCCAGAGTACATGCTGGGTCTCGACGAGGCGAAGGCGCTCCTCGACGCCGATGACGGCGACCTCGTGAGCGTTCGCAGTTGGGCCGAGTTTATCGGGGAGCGGAGCGGCTACCACTACATCGACAAGACCGGCCGCATTCCGGGGGCAGTCTTTGGCAACTGCGGGAGCGACGCTTACCACATGGAGAACTACCGCAACTTCGACTACACGACGCGGGAGTTTCCGGAGATTGCCGAAAAGTGGGCCGAGGAGGGCATCACGCCCGACAAGCACATCGCCTTTTACTGCGGCACGGGCTGGCGGGGGAGCGAGGCCTTTATGAACGCCTACCTCATGGGCTGGCCCAACATCTCCGTCTACGATGGCGGCTGGTACGAGTGGAGCAACCACCCGGACACGCGCACAGCGAGCGGCGTTCCGAAATAGCGTCTCTTTGATGCTCGTCTGCATCCTCCATGGGATTAGGTTCTTGCAGGTCATGGCCGGGTTAGACCTTGCCCGAACCGCGCGCTGAATCGAGCGTAGGATCGGTCCGAATTGAAAAGATTCTCCCCACCGGATCGCATCCCATGAGCGTAGCAGAGAAGATTGACGAGCGGGTTCGGCAATTGCCGGAACGAACGCAGGCTGAAGTGCTCGATTTTGTGGAGTACCTTCTCACGAAAGAAGAGTGGAGGCAGGCGCGCCATGAGGAGCAGGAGTGGTCAAGACTGTCCGTGTCATTGGCGATGCGGGGAATGGAAGACGAAGACGGTCCAGAGTATACCTCCGAGGATTTCGAAGAGCGCTTCTCCGCATCGTGAAAGAGCCCGGCCAGATCGTCCTGTTACCAATTCCCGCGAGCGGATTTGTCGGAAGGCAAGCTTCGGCCAGCTTTGTTGCTGTGCGAGGTACCCGGGCCATACGACGACTGACTGATTTGCATGATCTCCTCCCAGATACGTCAGCGTATTGAGGGATTCGACGAGTTGATCGCGGAGGACGATAGGGACTTTACGCAGTCGGGACTCAAAACGAGAAGTGTGATTCGAATTGGTCGACTGGCCGTCGTTGAAGGTAGGATTTTAGA
>PXSX01000325.1:0-1416 GCA_003022655.1 Bacteroidetes bacterium QH_1_64_81
GCAGTGCGACGCGTTCTCGATCGGGCCCAGGCGTCCTGACGCTTCGATCCGTGAAAACGGGAGGGAAAGTGTGAGACGGTGAACGCGGCTTCTCTCGGTTCCGTATCAATTCCGTCAGTATTGTTTGTACCAGCTCCGCAATCAGATATGGGCGATACCTTTGAGCGCCTTGAGACCCTCCGAGAAGATCCCCGGGAGGACATTCCCATGGCCCATCGCATGAAGCGGTTCGTCGAGGCCCTGCAGGTCCGCATCACCCGGACGCTCGACGACCTCGAGCCGTCGGCGTCGTTCCAGGTCGATCGCTGGTCCCGAGAGGAGGGCGGGGGCGGCATTACGGCCGTCGTGGAGGGTGGAGAGCTGTTTGAAAAGGGAGGCGTCAACACGTCGGCGGTGCACGGACCGCTTCCGGAACGCATGGCCCGCGAGTTCGAGGTGGAGGAAGCCCCGTTCTACGCCACTGGCCTGTCCCTGGTCGTGCACCCCCAATCGCCCCACGTGCCCACGGTCCACGCCAATTTCCGGTACTTTGCGCTGGGCGACGACCTCATGAACCCCGTGGACCAGTGGTTTGGCGGTGGGGCCGACCTTACTCCGTACTATCCCCGTCTCGACGATACGAAGCACTTCCATCGTGTCTGGAAAGACGTGTGCGACCGGCACGACGTGGCCGACTACGATGCTTTCAAGGAGGCCTGCGACGAGTACTTTTACCTCGATCACCGGAGCGAGGCCCGGGGCGTGGGCGGCATCTTCTACGACTATCTTCGGGAGGACCCGGAGCAGCGAATCCGGCGGGGCCGGTACGTGGAATTCAATCTGGTGTACGACCGGGGCACCAAGTTTGGCCTGGAGTCCGACGGGCGGACGGAGAGCATCCTCATGAGCATGCCGCCGCAGGTGCAGTGGCAGTACGACTACACGCCGGATCCGGGAACGCCCGAGGCCGACGCGCAGTGGTACTTTACGGCGCGTGACTGGCTCAATCTGACCAAGAACGAGGCCCCGGAACGTACCGTGTGAAGACGACGATGACAGCGGGTTTTAGGGCAAAGTTCAACGCGGTACTGGAACTGAGAAGAGGATGGAGCGCACAATTTGGCCCTTTTCGCCCCTCAGCTTGTCTCGGTCTCTGAGCCCTCTCTCGGCCCGTATGACCCCCCTGGACATTCTCCGCGCCTATGATCCCGACCAGCGGACCCTTCTCAGTGAACACACTGCTTCCCCACTTCGGATTGAGGAAGGAGATCGGGTGGGAATCGTCCTGTTTAACCTCGGCGGGCCGTCGTCCCTCGAGGAGGTCGAGCCGTTTTTGTACAACCTGCTGATGGATCCCGCCGTCCTCGACGTGCCGGTGGGCGGGCGGCTCCGTCACTGGATGGCGAAGTCGGTGGCGTACCTTCGGGCCGAGACGCT
>PXSX01000325.1:1476-4023 GCA_003022655.1 Bacteroidetes bacterium QH_1_64_81
GCATCCGTCGCACGAAGATGCGGCGGCGCAGATGGCCGCCGACGACGTGGACAAGGTCGTCCTTCTCCCGTCGTTCCCGCAGTACTCGACCGCCACGACAGGATCCGCGCTGGCCTACTGGCACGCCCTTGCGGATGCCGGCGAGCGGGCGACCTGGCCCGCCACCGTGGTGCCGGAATACGCCGCAAATCCGAAGTACGTGCAGGCGTTGTCCGAACGGATCGACGAGGCCCTCCAGCGGTTTCCCCAGGGCGTTCGGGACGAGGTCGTTCTTGTCTTTAGCGCCCACGACACGCCCTTCCGGATGCGGAACGAGCAGGCGGATTCCTTCTGCTGCCTGGTACACTCGACGGTGGGGCAGGTGATGCGTCACCGAAACCGAGATCGGCCGTTCCACACCGCCTTTCAGAGCATGATTGGGCCGAGCGGCTGGCTCACGCCCTCGACCCAGGACATGATCACCACGCTCGCCGACCAGGGCCATCAGTCGGTCCTGGTCGTTCCCGTGACTTTTGTCACCGACCACCTCAACACCAGCTACGAGCTCGACATTGAGATGCGGGCGGAGGCGGAAGAGCACGGCATCGATCACTTTGAGGTGACGGCGGGCCTCAACACGCATCCCTTATTTATCGAGGCCCTGAGCGAGGCCACCATCGCACAGCTCGATCTGCCGATGGACGTGAACCAGCTGCGCCTCGGGGGCGATGGCCGCTCGCAGACCTATCCGCTCCGGCCGCTTCGCCAGTTGCCGCGTCACGACATGAAGCGCCACGCCGCGCAGTGCCCAAACTGTGGGCGCACCACGGGGGCCCGGAAGTGGGCGCTCCCCGAGCGCTCGGCCGAGCCGGAGGTGTCTCCCGACCGACCGGTCTCCCAATCCGAGGCCCCGTCGGGCCCCGCATCAGAGTCGCGGCCGCGGGAGGACTCGTAGGCGAGAGGTCTCGGACCGTCCCGAATTCCGCACGCACTCCCTGCTCCCATGAGCTCCCGACGGGCACCCGCCCCGCCCTCTGACCGCCTGCTCCGAACCCTGGCGGCGGTCCCGGTATCGAGTTCCGTTCTGAACCTGGGCTGCGGCTCGGGTCGGCACACGGAGGCCCTGCTCCGGCTCGGGTTTCCCGTGCACGCCTGCGACCCCCGGCCTGACGCCATCGAGGACACGCGGGCCGTGGTTCGCGATCTTGTGGACGAGGAAACCGCGCAGTCCTGCGTCCAGAATCGATCCCTGGAGGCCCTCGACGAGATCGACGCCACGTTCGACTGGGTCATTGCCGACCGGACGGAGGCGTTTGTCGACTCGGCGGCAGCGCTGGAGTCCCTGCTGCGGAAGGGCCACGATCTTCTGTCGCCCGGCGGCTGGTTGTACCTCACCGTTCCGGCCGTCCCCGAATCGGAGGCCGAGTCGGGGACGAGCCCTCCGCAGGGGCGCGACGATGTTGCAATTCTCTTCGCCCCCACGGACCTAGAAGCCCCAAAGCTCGATACCAACCTCGTGGAGTATCGAGAGCCTTCCCGTGTTGTGGAGCACGGCGAAACTCGGATCCACGCCTTGTACCGGCGGGTGGAACGGCCGGCGCCCCGCTGACCCCGGCAGCCGGACCGTTTCGAAGAACGGCCGAGCACACGTCGCGCGTCTCTAATAATGACTCGTTCTGCCATGGAAGTTGCCCCCTCCGACCTTGCCCTTCAGAGCAGCCAGCGGTTCTACGAGCGTGCACAGCACACCATCCCCGGTGGCGTGAACTCCCCCGCCCGCGCCTTCGACAGCGTG
The DNA here is from genome assembly GCA_003022655.1 of Bacteroidetes bacterium QH_1_64_81. The sequence continues at coordinate 3,251 of PXSX01000325.1, forward strand.
GGCGGCACCCCGCTCTTCATCGAGGGGGGAGAGGGAGCGTACCTCAAGGATGCCGACTCAAATGAGTACCTCGACTACGTGGGCTCCTGGGGACCCATGATCTTCGGCCACGCGCACCCCGACGTGGTAAAGGCCGTCCAGGAGCAGGCTGAGGCGTCGACCTCCTTCGGCGCCCCGACGGAGATCGAGATCGACGTGGCCGAGCTCGTTTGCGACCTCGTCCCGTCCGTCGAGAAGGTGCGCATGGTTAACTCCGGCACGGAGGCCACCATGAGCGCCGCCCGCCTGGCGCGGGGCTACACCGACCGCGACAAAATCATCAAGTTCGAAGGCAACTACCACGGACATGGGGATTTCTTCCTCATCGCCGCCGGGAGTGGCGCAATGACGCTCGGCGAACCCGACTCGCCCGGCGTCACAAAGGGCAACGCCAAGGACACGTTGCTGGCCCGCTACAACGACCTCGATCACGTCCAGCAACTCGTGGAGGCCAACCAGGGCGAAGTGGCCTGCATCATCCTAGAGCCCGTCGCGGGCAACATGGGATGCATCCCGCCGGAGCCCGGGTTTCTCGAAGGCCTCCGGGAGCTGTGCGACGCCCACGACATTGTGCTCATCTTCGATGAAGTCATGACGGGCTTCCGAGTCGCGCCGGGGGGCGTGCAGGAGCGCTACGGCGTGACGCCCGACCTTACCTGCCTTGGCAAGATTATCGGCGGCGGCCTGCCGGTGGGGGCGTACGGCGGGCGGCAAGAAATTATGGATTATGTCTC
>PXSX01000326.1:0-1743 GCA_003022655.1 Bacteroidetes bacterium QH_1_64_81
CAGTCCGAACTGCTCGACATCCACGGCATCGGCCCCAAGACGGCGCAGACGCTGCTGGAGCACTTCGGCTCGGTGGCCAAGGTGAAGGAGGCGAAGCAGGGCGAACTCGCCGACGTGGTCGGGCCCGCGAAGGCCGAGAAGGTCACTTCCTACTATGCGGAGGCCGACGATGCCGTGGTTGCGGAGGCGGAATAGCTGTGGGGCGAGGGTCGAAGAGCAACGGCTATTTGGGGAAGAATGTGCGGCTCGGCACGTCCTCCATCCGATTCCGGAAGGGGGAGATAAGACCCGATCCGTCCTCGTGGCCATCCCCCCGCCGACCTAGAGGCTACGCCATGGCCAGGTCGAGCGCCGCGGCGGAAGAAATCACCTGCACCCCCGCGTCGTTCATTTCGTCCCAGGCCTGGGCCAGCGACCCGTCCTGATCGATGCCGCGCGTAGCGTCTTCGATCACGTAGATGTCGAAGCCCTCCTCCCGCCCGTCCACGGCCGACCACTTCACGCAGAAGTCCGTGGCGAGGCCGCAGAGGTAGAGCGTGTCGATGCCGCGCTCGCGGAGGTAACCGGCGAGACCAGTCGGCGTCTCACCGTCGTTCTCGTAGAAAGCGGAGTAGGAGTCAATGTCCGGCCGAAAGCCCTTGCGGATGATGAGCTCGGAGTGGGTGGTATCGAGGTCTGAATGGAATTCGGCCCCCTTGGTGCCCTGCACACAGTGATCGGGCCACAGCACCTGCTCGCCGTAATCCACCTCGATCACGTCCATCGGATCGTGGTCCGGGTGGGACGAGGCGAACGATTGGTGCCCCGCTGGGTGCCAGTCTTGGGTCTGCAGCACACGATCAAAGTCCTCGGCCAACTCATTCACGGTGGGCACGATGGTGTCTCCCTCCGGCACCGGCAGGGCGCCGCCGGGGCAGAAGTCGTTCTGGAGGTCAACGATCAGCAGTGCATCCATAAGGTCAGGGACAGGCTTGTTGATGCAGAGAAGCGCGCACGAGCCAGCAAGGGACGCCGTTTCGAAACGAACCGACGCCGAATGGTGCATGTTGGAGTACGCCCACCGCTACAGGGTTGTTTGCGGATTGGGGGACCGGGCACAGCAATCGCATCTTGGCCCGAGGCTTGATTGTGCGCTGATCCAGGGCGGTGTGTCCGTGCTCCCACGCACCCTCTCGCCCGCTCCTTCGGGCAGTTTCATTGATCAGAGGCGGACGAGCCTCCACACCACGACGGAAATTTCTAATACACGATCGCCCCGGGGGACCGGGACCATTCGGCTCAATTCGGAGGTTAATATACCAACTCATGTGTCTTCAATCCTCTTCCCTCCGTGAGCCCCCCACCTGTCGTGTCAAACGCGCCTCCCTCCTCCTCGAAGGCCGAAATCGAGCGGCGTGTTGCAGCGTTGAAGAACCGGGCTCCCACCGTCCGGCAGACCTCCCCCGCCCAGCGAAAAGCCAAGCTTCAGCGCCTCGCCGACGCCCTCCTGGACCGGCGGCAGACCTTCTACGACGCCCTGCAGGCCGACTTCCGGAAGGCTCCGGTCGAGGTTGACCTCACGGAAATCAAGGCGGTCACGAAGGAGGCCGAACACGCGATCGACCGGCTCGACGACTGGATGGCCCCGGACCCGGTGACCTCCCCTCTCCTCTTCACGGGCACCCGGTCGGAGGTTCACTACGAGCCGAAGGGCGTGGCCCTCATCATGTCGCCCTGGAACTACCCGGTTAACCTGACGCTCGG
>PXSX01000326.1:1875-4419 GCA_003022655.1 Bacteroidetes bacterium QH_1_64_81
ACGCTCGAACTCGGCGGAAAATCGCCCACCGTCGTCGACGCGACCGCCGACCTGGAGCAGGCCGCAGGACGCATCGCTTGGGCCAAGTTCACCAATGCCGGGCAGACCTGCATCGCCCCCGACTACGTTCTGGCCGAGAACCGCGTGCACGATGCCCTCGTCGACCGGCTCCGGGCACACGTCCGACAGTTCTACGGTGCTTCCGCGGACGCCCAGCAGGCGAGCGAGGACTACGCCCGGCTCGTTCACGAAGACCACTACGAGGCGGTCACGGCCCTGCTCTCGGACGCCGTGGACGCCGGGGCGACCGTGGCCCTCGGCGGCCAGCACGACGCCGACACGAACTTTGTGGCGCCGACCGTTCTCACCGACGTGCCCCTCGACGCCGACATCATGCAGGACGAAATTTTTGGGCCCCTCCTTCCCGTCCTTTCCTACGGCTCGCTCGACGACGCCCTCCAGATCATCAACAACCGGCCGTCGCCGCTCTCCCTGTACGTGTTCTCCGAGCGGGAGACGACGGTCGATGCAATTCTCAGCCGCACGACGGCCGGCAGTACCTGCGTGAACGAGGCCTTCCTTCATTTCATTAATCCAAACCTCCCGTTCGGGGGAAAGGGCGAAAGCGGCATCGGTCGGGGCCATGGCCGCCGCAGTTTCCAGGAGTTCTCCAACGAGCGCTCTGTCCTCCAGCGCTCGTACGGGTCGGAGCTGCTGCGGCCCCTGTATCCGCCCTACGACCGCCTCACGAGCCGCGTAGCGGACTGGGTCTTGCGCTTCTTCTAGCGAGGGCGCACCGGCGGTGTCCCCTTCCATGGAGCAGGTGGTGATGGACTTGCTGCGGAAGGATCCCGCGGATTGGCCACCCAGCGCCGTGGAGGCCGCTGTGACGGCGCGGACCCCTGAGGGCGCCCCGCTTCCCAACGCCACGGTGCGGGTCGACGGCGAGTCGGTGGGGTACACGCCCCAGCGCCTCACGCGTCGCGGGGGCCAGCACACGATCCAGGTGGAGAAGAAGGGCTACATGCCCGCCGGGCGGACGGTCCTCTTCGAGCCGGACATGAGACGCCTCTCATCTTCGAGTTGCCTGCCCGTCCGGAGTAGCGCCAAGGCGCAGGTTACCGCACCACGGCGAGGCGACGCGTCCGGGTCGCGTCTCTGGCTCGCAGCCGAAGCATGTAGGTCCCGCTGGAGACCATTCCGGAACGGGGCGTCCAATTGTAGGTGTGGGTTTGTAGGTGTGGGTGCCCGGCTCCACCCGACGATCGTCCACATGCGTCGCCACGCGCCGCCCCAGAAGGTCGTGCAACTCCAGCGTCACCCCTCCTCTGCGCCCGCCGACGAGGCCGAGCGGGTCCGCGCCGCTCTCGAGCAGACCGGCGGTAACCGCACCGAAGCCGCCGAGCTTCTCGGCATCAGCCGGGCCACACTCTACCGCCGCCTCGACGAGTACGATATCGAGTGACTTACGCAGCGGACGAGCGTCCCCCAGTAGCAAAATATCCTGCAACGGGCATCTGCAGATTCAAAAACTCTCTCCTCACTCCTCTCCCGCAGATGCTCTAAATCCGCGTTGCATAGCTATTGTCAGAGGCGACGCCGTCGAGCTCCGTTAACAGGTCGATTCGCTGAGGAGGACGGCCCAGTTGGACGACGGTGTCGGGCTCAAGAAAGTCGTCCACGTTCAGGTCCAGGGAGCCGAACCCGAACGCCTTCAGTGCGCTCAAGAGGCGTTCGATGTTTTCGGAGTCGGCCTCGACCCATACATCCAGATCCTTCGTGTATCGCGGATGCCCGTGAAGCGCTACTGCGTATCCCCCCACCACCAGGTACCGGACGCTATGATCGTTCAACAACTGAATAAACTCTCTGAAGTCTGGGTGGAGCGTCATCGGGCCAGTCGTGGTATTCCCGTCGGATCTGTTCGAGGGCGGCAAGCCGCTTCTGGGGAGGCTGGTCGCGCCAGTAGGAGGCGTCGGACGGTTGATCATGCAATGGAACCTTCCGAACGGTCTTTTCCATGAGCACCAGTCACGATCAGTGAGAAGTGTGGGATACACAGTGTCATACACACCCTCCCCGCTTGTGCTCCTCGATCCTCCTCGTCAGGACAAACCCTCCAAAACATCGAGGAGGCGCTGGTAGTCCCCCTCCGTCAGCTTCTGCTCGGTGCGGAGCCGCTGCAGGGCGTCCCGCACCGCGGCGGCGTCCGTCTCGTCCGGCTCCGAGGATGGGGCAAAGTCAATGTCCTCCACCATCGCCGCATCCAGAAAGTCGGCCACGTACGAGGCCGCGTCCGTCGCCCCCGAGAAATCCATCGTCAACTCGAACGTCGCCCGTCCCCGATTCACCGTCAGGTCCACCCCCTTGCCGCCCAATCCGAGCCATCGGCTTCGCTCCTCCACGCCCACGAGATCCGGGTAGCGGACGGTCTGCGTGGACTGCAGGTCGTTGTTCTGAAAGACGAACCGATCCCGCGTGAAGACGGCCCCGTCGCCCCCAGTGCCACTCAGCGTCGCGTCGTAGAGCGCAAGCACCTCGTCC
>PXSX01000327.1 GCA_003022655.1 Bacteroidetes bacterium QH_1_64_81
TTCGTGGAGGAGGAGGTATTCGACACCCGCGACCGGACGGGTATTCTGCTCTTCGTGTCGCTCCGCGAGCACCGGATCGAGGTGGTGGGCGACACCGGTATTAATCAGCAGGTGGAGGCCGACGACTGGGCCGAAGTGGTGACGCGCATCCGTCGGGGCATTCAAAACGACAACCTCACAGAGGGGCTCGTGGAGGCGATTGAGAGGTGTGGGCGTCTGCTGGAGGAAAAGGGCGTGGACATCCGCCCCGACGACGAGAACGAACTGACCGATACCGTGCGGACGCCGGGGCGTGGGACCGAAGGGGAGGGGGAGTAGGAGGCAGCAGTTTTGCGTATTTCGTATTGCGTATTTCGTAACAGAGCTGGGTAGTGGGCGATTACGGAATACGCACTACGCAGTACAAGGCGGTCGTTTTTCTTTGCACCGTGCTCCGGGCAGCTACAAGCAGTCCTACCCTTTCTCGATCTCAAGGACCAGCCCATCCGCGTCCCGGGCAAAGAGGCGCCCCTTCACCTCTTCGTAGGGATGGTCGGCCGCGTCGAGCCGAGACCGGAGCGAATGCCATTCGCGGGGCTCGAGGGAGAACCCGAGGTGATGGATTCCTCCACGGCCCGGCACCGACGGGTGCTTCATCTCTTCCATCTCAATCAGTTCGATCACGTCCTGAGCCTGCGCATCGGTCAGCATGGCGCGCTTCCGTCCGTCGCGGACCGGGTCGTCCTCCACGGTGCGGAGCGACAGCCCGATGAGGTCGACGTAGAAAGAGATAGCCTCGTCGAGGTCGGTCGTCATCACCGAGGCATGGTCCAGCCGAACGTCGGCGGAAATGGACGAGTCCGGGGCGGCAGACGTGTTCGTAGCCATGAGTCGGACGGATGGCGAGGGGAATACTCGAAGGTTCAGTTCAGGTCGTCGGGGCGGGTTCAGACGACGGCTGGAAGGCCGACGCGTCGATGTCGAGCCGCTTCATCTTCTTGTAGAGCCCCTGCCGGGTGAGGCCGAGCACGTCGGCCGAGGCGGTGACCTGTCCCTCGCAGGCCCGAAGCACGCGCTCGATCACGGCCTTTTCGGTGCGGGAGAGCACGTCGCTGAGGGTCTGGTCGGGCTTCAGGATCGCATCCAACGCCTCCTCCTGGGTCTGGGAGGAACGGGTCTGCGTGGCGCCCTCCACGATGGAGTCGTGGAGAATGTCGAGGTCGATGGTCGGGGCCGGTTCGCTTTGCACATGGACCAGCGCGCGCTCAATCTCATTGCGAAGCTGGCGCACGTTGCTCGGCCAGTTGTAGCGAAGAAGCGCCTCCATCGCCGGCTGCGTGATCGAGACCAGGGCCGAGCCCGCCGGCCGAAGCCGGTTCAGAAAATGGCGAGCCAGGAGGGAAATGTCGGGCCGACGCTCACGGAGGGGCGGAACGTGCAGCGAGATCACGCGCAGGCGATTCCGGAGGGCGCGCCGGAAGCGGCCTTCCTCCACACGGGCGTCGAGATCGGCCGTCGTCGTGGCGATCACACGGACGTCCACCGGTGTGGCCTCTCGATCCTCCATGGGAGGCGTCGTGCCGGTGTCCAGCACGCGGAGGAGCGAGGACTGAAGGGACCGGGGGAGCGCGTCCACGTCTTCGATGACGAGTGTGCCTCCGTCGGCAGCGAGAAGCGCGCCGGACGAACGGTCCTCACTCGTGCCGAATAGACGGGCCTCCAGGGGCTCCTCCTCCTGCGTCGGATCGCAGGAGACCTGTTCGACGGGGCCCTCCGCCCGGACGCTCGTTTCGTGGATCGTGCGGGCCACGAGGCGTTTCCCCACGCCCCCCTCGCCCGTGATGAGGACGGGGCTGTGGCTGGGCTGGATCTTCCGAATCGTCTCGGCCACCGCCTGCATCTCGCGACTCTCCGCGATGAAGCCGTCGACGGCCGTCGTCGGATCCACGGTTCGACCCTCATGCGTCTCCGTACGGTCCCGACTGCGGAGCTCGTGCAGCCAACCCTCTGCCTGCGCGTCCTGGAGTTGTTCGAGGAGGGAGGCTGCGTCGTCAAGCACACGGCCCATGAGGCCATGCTCGTCGAGCGCGTCGTACGCCAGCGCCCGACCGAGGAGCGCCCAGCAGCGTCCCACCGGGTCGCAGATCGACCCGAAGAGCTCCTGACTTTCCTTGAGCAGGTGCAGGGCCCGCGTCGCCTCGTCCACAGTCTCGGACCGACGGGCGTGGCCCCAGCCCCGCCACAGGGCCACCTCCGCCCGCACGCAGGTGCACGAGTCATCGACCTCGTCCGTGGACGGCAGCAGTTCGAACACACGCTCCGGATGGTCGCGATGGGCGACCTCGACACGCGCCATCCGTCCACGGAGCAGAATCTGTCCCGTGTGGGCGGCCGGCGCCGTCACCGGATCGAGCAACGGCGCGACCATGTCCACCACGTCCGCCGCCCGCCCGTCGGCGAGGAGCGTGGTGGCCATCGCTATGGTGCGTGCGTGTGTCATTGTCGAGTTTCGGATTGCGAATGTCGGGTTATCGAGCACCGAAACGAAATCGAAACTCGA
>PXSX01000328.1:0-16211 GCA_003022655.1 Bacteroidetes bacterium QH_1_64_81
ACCTTCGGAGGATTCATCGCTGGAACTCAAGTCAGCTTCGCAGAGTGCAGGCCGCTTGAAAATACGAAAATCGTCGGGCAACTGCGTAAGCCCTAAAACCGTTGGAATACCAGTGGTTATCCGACCTGCCGATTCGTATTATGCCGATCGGCATAATGGGATATGACCGAATCAATCGGCATAAGATATGTTATGCGCCTGAACAAATATCTCGTTCTTCCCCGAAATAGAGTGATTGAGACCAATGTATGAGGAGCTGTTTTCTCGATTTACAGAGGAGTTCAAGTCCTCGATAGAGGATCCCGACCTCCATCTGAGCTACACGGATCGACAGCGGATCAAGGGAGGCGAATACGCCGAAGTCGCGGAAAAGAAGCTTCCTGCGCTTGAACGCAGAATCTATTGGGCAAAAGCAAATGCAGGAGTTGCAGCAGCGCTCCTCGCCTTCGGGGCCGTGCTAACGGCCCTTTCTCTAGTGGAGATTGGGGAAGGTTGGACTCTAGAGGAATTTTTCTTTCCACTCTTCTTCGCCTTCTGTATGGGAATTGCAGCCCTGGGAGGAATGTGGAGAATGATGAAGCTAGAGAGGCAGCGGCTGCTTTGTGAACTAGTAGCAGCTTACAGTGAAGAGGAGGCGGTCGAGGATGAGGAAATAGCAGCCGCATAACCCGTCCACTACACCTGAACCCGGGCTGTTGCCACTTTCGAGCGGTCGCGGTAGAGCAGTTCGACTTCGCTTACCGAGAGTGACGACGCGAGAAAGTGGAAGCTCCGGCATGCTACATGGTTCAAACGGTTGCGACCAGGATTGAACGGTTTTCTCTCCCGGGTCAGGTGAGTTTGAGCGTTATGCAGAGCCAAGGGTCTGTAGTTACCTGCACCGGCAGAGGTGTAATGTAAGCAGAGGACGTTCTTCAGATTCCCAAATATTAGGATTTGAGCAATGCGACACTCTTCTTTTCTTTCCTACGCTCTGATCCTAGTATTCCTCATCGTCGGTGGGTGCTCTCTGAGGGATTCGAATGAGTCCGTTACAGACAGGATGATAACTGACTTTTCTAGGTTCTCTCAGGATTCGACACTACTGGTCGGCGAGTGGCACTGGAGGCGAACGGTGTGCTGCTTCGGTGATCTTGGGGTCGAGACGCCGGAGACCACCGGTGAAACGGAAACGCTCGTTGTGACAGAGAACGATTCCGTCGAAGTATACCGAAACGAGAAGCTGGAAGAGCGGACGACACTGGAAGACTACCTGAATCGAGCGCAGTGGGGAGTGACGGAAGATAGTCTTGTGGTAAGCACGGCATACATAGACGGGCCACAGGATGTCTACATCCGTGGGAAGTAGTTTCCGGTGCGTAATAAGTTACTGCATAACCCTTCATTGCAGCCGACGATGGGCTGATAGCATTTTCAAAAGTTGTCGTCTCCTACTCCCTCTTCGTACGCTTCGAAGCCCGTCGCGGCTGAATGTAACCGTTATGCGTAGCCGAAGCGGAAAAAGATCTCGTCTCTCAAGACGGTCGAGTATCTTGAGGAGCGGGCCGAGCGAGGGAGTCGGGAGAAGTTCGAACGTGTCTTGGCGAAGATGCCGGACAAGGAGCCAGAAGAGCACGATAAGCTGTAATCGCTTCGTATTCATGTACGTAGGCCGTATAATATCCGCTGTAGCTGACGAAGGGCCGTTGCCGCGGTCGGTCATGGTTAGCCGAGCAGGGTCGATTCCGCCAATCGGTGGGGACCACGCTGGCGGATTGTGAGGGACGAAGCGGCTCACAAGTCGAGCACGCGCTGCAGGAACGCGTCTGGGGCCGGGAGGGTGTCGAGCAGCAGGTCGGGGGCGTGCGGGGACAGCTCGTCGCGGCTGTAGCGGCCAGTGCAGACGGCCACCACGCGGGCCCCGGCGGCTCGGGCGCACTCGATGCGAAATGCCCGTCCGGCATGATTCCTCGCCCGGCGGGTGGCGAGGGCTGGGAGGCGATTGCGCTCGGCATGGTCGCTGCCAAAGGCGCCGACGGGAAAGTAGTCGGCAAGCCCCTGCGCCCCCAGCTTCTCGTACGCGATGGGCTCCACGTTCCCCGTTACCAGTCCCAGGTGGGCGTCGGGATGGTCGTCCAGTCGCGGCAGCAGAGGAGAGACGCCCGGCAGCACCTCCACATCCGCCGGGCGGAGGGCCCCCCGCATGGTGTCCACGTAGGTCGTGATGACCGCCTCGATCATCGCGTCGGTCGTAGGCAGGTCGTTGTGGGCCAGCACCGCTTCAATGATGGCCGGGTCTGTACGACCGGAAAACGGCACCCCGTCCAGGGAAATGGGCTGGTCCGTGTGCGACGAAAGGGCCTCGTTGACGGCCTCCGTCGTCGTCCGTCGGTGGGTCCCGCCGACACGGGCTGGAAGAATTCAGCAACAATAGAACATGGACGGTCCGTACGGGGGAGACACTGAATCTCGTGACCCTGCCGGGCATTAAACGAAGCGGTTTTCGCCGTTGGTTGACGCCCGGCTTCCAGCGGTGGGCGCCCGGCATCGACACACCGTTTCTCCCGACAGTCTACATCGCCAACCATGTCCATTCCCGACGCCGCCCCGGACGACAACGCACTGTACCTCATCGACGCGATGTCGTTGGCCTACCGGGCGCACTACATCTTTATCAGCCGCCCCCTCATCAACTCGAAGGGACAGAATACCTCTGCGGCGTACGGGTTTACGAACTCGCTCCTCAAGCTGATTGAGGACCATTCCATCGAGCACGCCGCGGTGGTGTTCGACGAAGGAGAAGAGGACACCTTCCGGAAAGAAATGTACGAGGACTACAAGGCCAACCGGGATCCGCCCCCGGACGAGCTGCTGGAGAATATTCCCTACATCAAAGAGATCGTGAAGGGGCTCGACATTCCGGTCCTGGAGGTCCCGGGGGTGGAGGCCGACGACGTGATCGGCACGCTCGCCAGGCAGGCCGAGGGGGACGGGGCCGACGTCGTGATCGTGTCGCCCGACAAGGACTTCAAGCAGCTCCTCAGCGACAAAGTCTCCATCTACAAGCCCGCAAAGGGCGATCAGGACTTTGAGATTAAGACCGGTGAGACCTTCCGGGAGGAGTACGGCCTGGATCCGGCCCAGTTTGTCGACATGCTGGCGCTGATGGGGGACAGCAGCGACAACGTGCCGGGCGTGTACGGCATCGGCGAGAAGACGGCCCAGAAACTGCTGCGCGAGCATCATTCCGTGGAGAACTTGATCGACCACGCCGATGACCTGAGCGGCAAGCGGGCCCGCGACGGGATGCAGGAGCACGCCGAGGAGGCCCGCCTCAGCAAACGGCTCGTCCGCATCCGAACGGAGCTCGACGTGGGCCTGGAGTGGCATCAGCTTCGCCGCGAAGAGCCGGACGAGCAGAAGCTCACGGCCCTCTTCCAAGAGCTCGAGTTCGAATCGCTCGCCGATCGGCTCGATCTGGACGGGGGGACCCAACCCGACGCATCGGAGGACGAGGACGAAGATCTGGCATTCGACTTCGGGCCGTACGAGGAGGTGCAGGAGCTCAACCCGGACGCGGTCGACTACAACGTGGTGGAGACCGAAGAGGAGCTCCGGGCGTTTGCCGACCGGCTCAACGAGCAGTCCCGCTACGCCATCGACACGGAGGCGAGCTCGAAGGAGCCGATGTACGCCGATCTCGTCGGTCTTTCCTTCAGTGCGGACGCGGAGACGGCCACGTACGTGCCCACGCCCCTTCCCGACGACACCTCCACCGACGCGGTGCTGGACGTGCTGGGGCCGGTGCTCGAGCAAGAAACCAAAAAGGCAGGCCACAATCTGAAATACGACCTCCTCCTGCTGAAGCAGCACGGGGTGGACGTAGCCGGCCCGCTGTTCGATACGATGGTGGCCCACTACCTCGTGGCCCCCGAGCAGAACCACAACCTCGGGGACGTGGCGCGGTCGGTGCTCAACTACAAAATGGTCCCCATCTCCGAGCTGATCGGCGACGACACGGACCGGGACTCGATGCGCGAGGTGGACGTGGAGGAGGCCGCCCCCTACGCCTGCGAGGACGCGGACATTGCCCTCCGCCTGGCCGACGACCTGAAGGCCCAGCTGGACGAGAGCAATGTTCTCGACATTGCCCACGACATCGAGTTTCCCCTCGTCCACGTGCTCGCAGCGATGGAGCACACCGGCATCACGCTCGATACCGACGTGCTCGACGAAATTTCGACCGGGCTGGAGGACCGCCTGAACGAAATCGAGGAGGACATCTTTGAGCTGGCCGGGGAGGAGTTCAACATCAACTCCCCTCAGCAGCTCGCTGAGATCCTGTTCGAGAAGCTCGACCTCCCCGTCGTCACGAAGACGCCGACCGGCAAGCCCTCGACCAAGGAAAGCGTCCTTCAGGAGCTCTCCACCGAGCACGACATTCCGGGCCTCGTGCTCGACTGGCGCTCCACCTACAAGCTCAAGAGCACGTACCTGGACAGCCTGGGCGAGCTCGTCAATCCCGAGACGGGACGACTTCACACTAGCTTCAACCAGACGCGCACCGCGACGGGCCGTCTCTCCTCCAGCGACCCGAATCTTCAGAACATCCCCATCCGCACCGAGCTGGGGCGACAAATCCGACGGGCCTTCGTCCCTGCGGAGGACTGGACGCTCCTCACCGCCGACTATGCGCAGATCGAGCTCCGCATCCTGGCGTCCATGAGTGGCGACGAGGCCATGCAGGAGACCTTCCGGAAGGACGGCGACATACATACCGACGCGGCGTCGCGAGTCTACGACATCGACCCCGACGAGGTGACCCCCGATCAGCGCAGCAAGGCGAAAGAAGTCAACTACGGGATTCCGTACGGCATCTCGCCGTGGGGGCTCGCCCAGCGGATGCGCATGCCGGTCGACGAGGCGCAAGACATCATTAAACAGTACCGGAAGTCGTACCCCGGTGTCTCGCGGCTCTTGAACGAGCTGGTGGAGAAGGCGCAGGAGAAGGGCTACGCCGAGACACTTCTCGGTCGCCGCCGCTATCTTCCCAACATTGACAGCTCCAACAGTAACGAGCGCAGCGCCGCCGAGCGCGTGGCGGTCAACATGCCCATCCAGGGCACGCAGGCGGACATGATCAAAATCGCGATGAACCGAATCCACGAGCGCCTCGCCGACGAAGATTGGGCGACGCAAATGCTCCTTCAGGTTCATGACGAGCTCGTCTTCGAGGTACCGCCCGATGAGGTGTCGGAGGTGCAGTCCATGATCAATCAAGAAATGAAAGATGCCCTCCCGCTCGACGACGTGCCGGTCGTGGTCGACATCGACGGGGGCGCCCACTGGCTCGACGCGCACTGAGAATGATACGTGATGAGTGATGCGTGAGGGCGTCCATCACGAATCATGCGTCACCTCTCTTCAATCAACCGTAACTCTTCTCCGGACCCCATCCACGCATGACCGAAACCACCACCGCCCCATCTCACGACATTCCCGCCGCCGTCGAGTTTCAGGAGACGTCGGACGGCATCGAATGTTACCGCCTTACTGAGAATGACCTCCGCGTCCTCCTCCTGCCGCAGGACGGGGCGCCGGTGGTTACGTCGATGGTGACCTACCACGTGGGGAGCCGCGACGAGCGCACGGGTCACACCGGCGCCACCCACATGCTGGAGCACCTCATGTTTAAAGGCACGGAGCGCTATCACAAGCGGAAAGGGACCTCGATCTTCGGGACCCTTCAGCGCGTGGGGGCGAAGGTCAACGCGTCGACCTGGCTCGATCGCACCAACTACTACGAGATGCTGCCTACCCAGCACCTCCCCCTCGCGCTCGACGTGGAGGCGGACCGGATGCGGGGGGCGCTGCTCGACCCCGGCGACGTCGAGGACGAGCGGACGGTCATCCTTAACGAACGGGACCGCAATCAGAATGATCCGGTCTCGCGGCTGTTCGATGAGGTGTGGGGCGCGGCGTTCGTCGCCCATCCGTACCACCATCCCACGATTGGATGGAAGAGCGACATCGAATCGATCACGCCCGACGGCCTCCGAGAGTACTACGACACCTTCTACTGGCCCAACAACGCGACGCTCTCGATCGTGGGCCAGTTTGATCGCCCCAAGGTGCTCGCGGAGGTGGCCGAGCGATTCGGGCAGATCGACGCCGCTCCGCATGAGATTCCGCAGGTGACCACCGCCGAGCCGGAGCAGAGCGGCCCTCGGCGCGTGACGGTCCGGCAAGACGGCCAGCTCGGAGCGGTCCTCATGGGGTTCAAGTCGCCGCCCGCCCTCAGGGCAGTCGCCTCTACCGCCGCTGCACGGACCAGGGCCTCACGAGCGACGTGTTTGGGATCAACTTTCGCCTCCGCGACCCTGGGCTCTTCTCGGTGTTTGCGTACCTGGCGCCCGACCAGGATCACGAGACGGTCGAGGATGCCATTTGGGAGACGATCGTCGACGTGAAAGAAAATGGCGTGACACAGGACGAGCTCGATCGAGCCCGTAGCCAGCTCCGCGCCCAGATCGCCTTCGACCGCGACGGACCGATGCGCGTCGCGTCGCAGCTCAACGAGGCCCTCGCCGCGGGTGACTGGAAGCTCTACACCCGGTATCTCGATCGGCTCGACCAGATCACCGTCCAGGACGTGCAGCGCGTCGCCCGGACCTATCTGACGAGCGACAAGATGACGGTCGGGCAGTACGTGCCGAGTGATGCGTGAAGCGTGATGCGTGAAGCGTGGAACGGAAAACGTTGAACGTCAGACCTGTCCGCATCACACAGAGAGGCTTTTCCAGATCCTTTTTCCATCCATCCAGAGTGTTCAAATGTCCGAGATCCCTTCTACGAGCAACGGAGCCGCCACGCCCAACCTCGCCTCCCGCATTCAGGATCGATCGGCGGGGCCGGGCCGGCTCCTTACGCTCCGCACCGCGGTGGACGACATCGTCTCCTGGCGCGGCTCCTTCGTGGCGAATCCCGATCCGGCCGCCGGGGACCCCCTGTTGCAGAAACTCACGGTGTCGCTGCTGGACAAGGGCACGGAACAGCGGGACCGGTTCGAGCTGGCCCGGGTGCTCGAAGAGTGCGGAGCGAAGCTCGATTTGTCGAGCGACGGTCTGTTCGTGGAGGTGTCCGGGCGAGCCCTGGTCGACGACGTGCCCCGCGTCATGGACGTGATGGCGGAGATGCTCCGTGCCCCTGCCTTCAACCCGGAGGAGTTTGAGAAGGCCCGTGCCCAGGTGGCCGCCGACATTCAGCGCCGCATGGACAAAACCTCCGCCCAGGCCTCCACGGCACTCGCCCAGCGGCTCTTTCCCGACGGGCACCCCAACCACCGCCCCGCCCCGCAGACTGCCCTGGACCGGCTGCAGCGGCTCTCCGTCGAGGACGTCCGTGACTATCACGCGACCCACGTCGGATCTACCGAATGGACCCTTGCCGTGGTCGGAGACCTTCAGCATGACACGGTGGCCACCGTCGTGGCGGAGGCGCTCGACGGCTGGACGCCTCACGACGCCCCGGCTGCCTACACCCCCGATGCCGCCCCCGCCGATCCGGGCCGGAGCGAGGTGCCCATGCCCGACAAGTCGAACGTCGACGTTCGGCTCGGCCACGCGGTCCCGATTCGCCGGGACCACGACGACTATTCGGCGCTGTACGTCGGCAACTACATCCTCGGGGGCGACTTTGCGGCCCGTCTCATGTCCACGGTTCGCGACGAGAAGGGGCTCACGTACAACATCCGGTCGAGCCTCTCCGGCGTGACGACGCGGTACGCCGGTTCCTGGCAGACGAGCATTACCCTGAGCCACGACGCGGTGGACGAAGGCATCGCGGCTACGAAAGAGGTCCTTCGCCGGTTCGTGGAGGAGGGGGCCACCGAGGACGAACTCGACGCCAAGAAGACGACCATCACCGGCTCCTACACCGTCGGCCTCGCCACCACCGAGCGCCTCGCCCAGTCCATTCTGACCAACGCCGAGCGGGGCCTCGATGTCTCGTACCTCGACGAATTCCCTGAGGAGATCCGGGCGCTCACTCTGGACGACGTAAACGACGCGATCGCGCGGTACCTCGATCCCGATGCCCTCCACGAGGCCCTCGCCGGGACACAGCCGGAGCCCGTGGGGGTGGGTGAGGGACCTATTCGCCGTCCCGAATGATCGAGAGGCGCTCCTCCGGGGACAGCGGGGGCTCCTTCGGCATGATGACCGCGAGGGCCAGATAGCCCAGCACGAACGGGCCCCCGGAGCCAATCACCCCGACGACGAACGCGATGCGGACGAGGGTGGGGTCGAGGTTCAGGTACTCCGCAATGCCGCCGCACACCCCCAGGATCTTCTTGTCGGTCCGGGAGCGGCTGAGCTTCTTCCTGCCCGACTTCTTGGGCTCCTCGACCACCTTGGTCTGTCCCGTCTCGGCCTCGACCGCCTTTTTCTTCGTGCCGTTGTTCTCATCGGACGATTCGGAGGACCGCCACGTCAGGAGGCCGAACCCGAGGAGAATGACCCCGATGCCCACAAGCCAGGGAAGAACAAAATTCGAGAGGGCGAGGCCGGTCCAGACCCCAAGTTCGCTGAGCAGGTAGATGGTCCCGGCGAGGATCAGGGTGAGGCCTGTGATGGTGGGGAGATTGAGCAGGCTCGACGTCTCCGCGTCGTCGTCGAAGTACAGGTCGTCGAGCTCATCCTCGGAAATGTCGTCCAGGTCCAGGGTGGTTTCCCCGACTTCGAAGGCCGACGGCTGTTCGAAGGCCTCTGTGGACTCGTCCGACGACGATCGGGGGCGGGAGCGTTCGCGGCTCGGCATGAATCAAGTAGCAGATTGTGACGGGAAAGAGCCGGGACGAGGGAGGAAGTCTTAATCGTCGATTTCGATGACGTTCTGTTCCGTGACAAGGGTCGTCATGGGGACGTCGTGAGGCGCGCTGGGGAGCGAGGGCACCACGCATGCCTCGTACACGAGGGCGACCCGGGGGCAGGATACCGATCGGAGGAACGCATCGTAATAGCCGGCTCCGTGGCCGAGCCGATGGCCGTCGTGGGCGGCCCCGAGGGCCGGTACGATGACGAGGTCGAGCTCCCCGGGGGCGACCCGTTCAGTGTTCACGGGCTCGCCGATGCCCCAGCGATTGGTGTCCAGAGCGCCTGGCCCCGCGTAGCGCCGATGCTCCAGGGTGGGCGTGTCCGGGTCGTAGCTTGTAACGACCGGAAGGACCACCTCGGCCCCCCGCCCCCGGAGTGCAGCGATCAGCGGTCGCGTGTCGACCTCTCGTCGATCCCGGAGCGGCCAGTACGCATGAACGACCTGCGCATCGACCACATCCAGCACCGTCAGGGCCCGGTGAGCGATCAGCCCACTTCGCGCGCGGTGCGAGTCGAGCGACAGGGACCGCCGATAGTCCCGAAACTGTGTCCGCCAGGTGTCTTTGGTTGAGGGCACCACGGTCGAGGCCGATTGGGACCGGGACAGACGTCTGCGTTCGGCGACGCGCAATCAAATCCTGAAACGCGGATCTCCGTCGAGTCGATCCCTCTGTACGGAATTGTGTAGCGATCTCCCCCCGAAAACTGTTACAGGCTCTCTTCCAGGAGGGCCTCGTAGGGGCGGCGAATTATGGATGAACACCCTCAGGGAAACGGATCGAAGTCCGGTCCTCGGCACGTATGAAAACCGGTTTGACTGTTGGTTCAGAAAGCAAGCGGTCCGACCGCCGACCACAGCGCTGCGGGGCCGGTCGCTCCGGCACCGCATGCTCCCGGAGAGGCCGCAACGAGGACGACCCCGGATTAATTGCCCATGCCTCTGACGAGATTCCCCGTTCGAGAGGCGACTTCCGGAATCCCTTCGCGGCCCATGCTGACGAGATGAAGTCGACGCCCATCCGATTATGTTTGAGAGCTTGTCCCAGAAACTTGAAGGCGCCCTGCAGTCCGTGACGGGCCAGGGCCGCATCGACGAGGTGAACATTGCCGAGACGATGCGGGAAATCCGGCGTGCGCTTTTGAACGCGGACGTCAACTACAGGGTGGCAAAGGAGTTTACCGACAACGTGAAGGAGAAGGCAACCAACGAGGACGTGCTGACGTCGGTGACCCCGGGAGAGCAGTTCACAAAGATTGTCCACGATGAGTTGACCCGCGTGCTAGGGGGCGAGCACGAAGAGATCGAGATGGCGCAGACGCCGCCGACCGTGGTTCTCGTGGCCGGCCTTCAGGGCTCCGGAAAGACCACCTTCTGCGCCAAGTTGGCCCGCCACTTTCGGAAGGAGGGCCACGCGCCGCTGCTTGCCGCATCGGACGTGTACCGGCCCGCCGCCGTCGACCAGCTGAAGACGCTCGCCGATCAGGTGAACGTGCCCGTCTACTCGATCGAGGACGACGGCGAGATCATCGAGGACGCGGTGCGGGTGGCCGACGAGGCCGTCACTGAGGCCCAAAACACGGCCCGTGACATCGTCATCATCGACACGGCGGGGCGCATGCACATCGACGAGGCGATGATGCAGGAGGTGGAAGATATCAAGACCACCGTGAAGCCGACCGAGACCCTGTTCGTCGTCGACAGCATGACGGGTCAGGATGCCGTCAACACTGCCAAGGAGTTCAACGAGCGGATTGACTACGACGGCGTCGTCCTCACCAAACTCGACGGCGACACCCGGGGCGGAGCGGCGCTCTCAATTCGCACGGTGGTGGACAAGCCGATCAAGTTTGCCTCCACCGGCGAAAAGCTCGACGCGCTCACGCCCTTCTATCCGGGCCGCATGGCCCAGCGCATCTTGGGAATGGGGGATGTCGTCTCGTTTGTGGAGCGGGCGCAGGAGCAGTACGACAAGGAGGAGGCCGAGCGACTGCAGAAGAAGATCCGGTCGGAAGAGTTTGACCTCCAGGACTTTTACGACCAGCTCCAGCGCATTCAGAAGATGGGCTCGATCAAGGAGCTCATGGGCATGATTCCGGGAATCGGCAACAAGATTAGCGACCTCGACATCGACGAGGATGCGTTCACCCACATCGAGGCGATCATTCAGTCGATGACCCCGGAGGAGCGATCCCACCCCGATATTCTGAACGGCACCCGGCGCCGCCGCATTGCGCGTGGAAGCGGCACGGAGGTCCGAGACGTGAACCAGCTCATCAGCCAATTCGAGGAGATGAAGGACCTGATGAAGACCATGCAGAAGATGACGAGCCAGGGCCGGGACGTCAGTATGTCCAATCTCATGAACAAGCTTACGGGAGGTGGAGGTGGCCCCAGTCCGAGTCCCCGATAATCTTCGCTGATTGCCTATTGCATTACACCCCTCTTCACGACTTTCGAACTGAGTCCGACTGAACGACGACGTGTCTGTTAAGCTTCGACTGCGCCGCCTAGGGCGCAAACAAATTCCGGTCTTTTCGATCGTAGCCGCCGACCAGCGCAAGGCGCGGGACGGCCGCTATATCGAGGACATCGGTCGCTATTATCCGCTTCGCGAACCTGCCGAGGTGCGCCTCGACGAGGACCGGGCCTTGCACTGGCTCGAGAATGGGGCACAGCCCAGCGATACGGTCCGCTCCATCCTGCACCGCCGGGGCCTCATGCTTCACCACCACCTGAAGAAGAAGGGCGAGTCGCCGTCCCAGATCGAAGAGGAGGTCGAGGAATTTCGGGAGCGGATGGCGGAGCGAGATGAGGAAATTAAGATTGCCGTGGGGACCCGCGGCAAAGACCCGCTGGAGCGCGAGCGTGAGCGCGCCGAAGAGATTGATGAGGAAGCTCAGCTCCGGGCGCAGGCCACGCCGCTCTCGGTGGTTCAGGAGGAGGCCGAAGAACAGGGCGAAGCGGCAGACGCCGATGCGAGCGCGGAGGCCGACGAGGAAGACGAGGCCGCTGCGCAGACGGACGACGTCGATGAATCCGACGCCCCTGACGTGGACGGCGACACTGATGGGGCGGAAGCCTCTGGTGCCGACGAGGAATCAGACGATGAAAACCCCGAAGACGAGTAGCCTTGAGTGGGACGCCCTGTCCCCCGTGTAATGTCGACCTCAAAAACATCTTCCTCCGACTCCGACGAGCAGCGGCCCGACTTTGCGGACGTAGCCCCGACCGCCCTCGTGCAGGTCGGGTTCGTCTTCCGACCCCATGGGCTGGAGGGGGAGCTCAAAATCGATCCCGAACACACCGACGACCCGGCCCGGTTCGAGGATCTTCCGGCGGTCTACCTGGGCGCACGGCCCCATCGGGTGACGAAGCACGCCGTCGCCTCGGTGCGCTACCAGGAGACGAAGCGCGGCACGACGGTGATCCTGGGGCTGGAGGGCATCGACGACCGGGACGACGCCGAAGCTGTGGCGAAGTTCAAGGTCTTCGCGATCGAAGAGGCCCTCGAACTCGACGAGGGCGAGCTGTTTGCGCACGAGCTGGTGGGATGGGCGGTCGTGACGGAAGACGACACGGTTCTCGGTACGGTCGCCAATCTCATGGAGATGCCGGCGCAGGACATGTTCGTCGTGCGAACCCCCGACGGCCAGGAAGAGATGATTCCGGCGGTCGAGGATTTTATTTTGGACATCGACGAGGACGAGGAGTACGTCGTCGTTCGTCCCATCGACGGACTGATGGGCGGATAACGGTGTTTTTTGTGGAGGCGTTCATCGGGTGAAGCGGTCCGATCGTCGACGGTGATTGATCCCTGCCGCTATGGGTGTGAAGTTGCGAATCGACATTCTTACGGCCCTGCCGGAGCTGGTGGAAGCGCCCCTGCGCCACAGCATCTTGAAGCGGGCGCAGGAGGCCGACGTGGTGACCCTAGAGGTCCACGACCTGCGGGCGTTCGCCACCGACAAGCACTGCCAGATCGACGACTATCCCTTCGGGGGCGGGGCGGGCATGGTGCTTAAGCCGGAGCCGCTCTTCCGGGCCGTGGAGGCGATTGAGGACCAGGAGGGTGAGGCGGACGACGTGATCTTCTTGACGCCGGACGGCGAGCGGCTGGACCAACCGATGGCCAATCGCCTGTCCACGCGGCAGCACCTCATCGTCATCGCAGGGCGCTACAAGGGAATCGACCAGCGGGTTCGGAACGCACTCGTGACCCGGGAGCTCTCGATCGGCGATGTCGTGTTGACGGGCGGCGAACTCCCGGCGCTCCTCCTGGTGGACGCGGTAGTGCGACTGGTGCCGGGGGCCCTGGGTGACAGCTCCTCGGCCCTCACGGACTCCTTCCAGGATGGATTGCTCGGCGCCCCGGTCTACACCCGTCCCGCGGACTTTCGGGGACGAACGGTGCCGGAGGTGCTTCGCTCCGGCGACCACCAGCGCATCGCCGAGTGGCGAGACGAAAAGCGAATAGAAAAGACCCGTGAGCGCCGTCCCGATCTGCTGTCGCAAGACCCAGAAGACAACGACGATTCGTAGCCCCTGTGGGTACAGCCCCAGGGCAGAACTGCTGATTTTCGAACTGTTTTTCTCACCGAACGACACGATTCTGTCATGGCTAATGATTTGATGAGCGTCGTCGAGGCCACTCAGCTCCGCGACAACGCGCCCGACTTTGAGGCGGGCGACACGGTCAACGTTCACCTCCGCGTGGTGGAGGGGGACAAGGAGCGCATCCAACAATTTGAAGGCGTCTGTTTAGCGCGCCGCGGCTCGGGACCGAACGAGACCTTCACGGTCCGCAAGGTATCCGAGGGCGTGGGCGTCGAGCGCATCTTCCCGCTCCACTCCCCACGGGTTGCCGAGATCGAGGTCGTCCGTCGCGGCGTGGTGAACCAGTCGAAGCTCTTCTACCTCCGCGATCGGTCCGGCAAAGAGGCCCGGATTCAGGAGCGCATTCGGGACAACTAGTGCAGTTTCAAGCAATCCCTTTTGCAATGGAGTCATCTTGAGCGGAGCGAAGCGGAGTCGAAAGATCTCCCGGAATGGAGCGAAAACGCTGGGTTCAAAGAGATTCTTCGGTCGCTTGGCAGCTCCCTCAGAATGACGAGTCCTTTACGACCGCAAAAGGACCTCTTGAACGTGCACTAGTCGCGTTTCGAACGGGTCCGCTCTGCTCATGCTCAACCTCACACCGCCCACCCCATGGATCTCGCGATTTGGGACTATCCCCCCGCCGAATTCCTGGTCTCCGGGTTCACATCCGGGGCGGTCAGCAATCCGTTCCAGATCAAGCGCCACCGGCCCGAGGAATGCGCCGCCCTGCTGGTGGAGGACGAGGTCGACGTGGCCCTGATGCCCAGCATGCTGGCCCTACAGGCGAGCAATGCCCTCGATATTATTCCGAGCGTAGGGCTCGTGTCGTGGCGGTACCCGTACGCCCGGCTGGCGTGGAGCGGGGGGCTGCACGACTTTCCGGAGACGATCGCCTACGATCGGCGCGTCGCACAAGAGCGCCTCGTCACCCGCATTATCCTGCACGAGCATTATCAGGTCGATCCCACGTTCGTCCCGTACGATCAGCGCCCCCCGAAAAAGCTGATCGAGACCGACGAGGACGCGGCTCTGCTAGTGGGGCCGGAGGTGCCGTCCCTGCAGCCCGACCGGTTCACCATCGACATTGGCCGCGAGTGGTATGAGCTCTCCAACTACCCGATGGTATGGGGGATGTACGCCACCAAGCGGGACCGCGCCACGGATGAGACGATTGAAGCGCTCATTGCCTCGGGCGAGGCGGCGGACGAGAACCGGGACGTCTGGGTCCAGGCGCAGGAGACGACCGCGTCGCTGAACGAGTTTTACCGGGAAGACCTCCGTACGGGCCTCGACAAGCTCGCCATCGCCAGCCTCACCGAGTTCCGAAAGTATCTCTTCTACTACGACGTCACGGAGGACATCCCCGATCTTCCATTCGTGTACCTTGACGAAGAGGAAGAGGAGGATGAGTCGTTGAATCATTGATCCAATGAACCCATGGCTGAAGGCGTCGAGATCGTTGCGCGCAATAAGAAGGCGCAGTTCGAGTACGACATTGAGGAGACCCTCGAGGCGGGACTCGTGCTGGAGGGGTCAGAGGTGAAGTCCGTCCGGCAGGAAAAGGCCAGCCTCGACGGGGCGTACTGCCAGGTGGACCGGAACGGCGAGATGAAGATCCACGGGATGTACATCAAGCCGTACGAGGAGGCCGGTCCCTTCGGGCACGAACCCCGGCGGAACCGCAAACTGCTGCTCCACGACCGACAAATCCAGAAGTGGGGCCAGAGGGCCGAGCGGGAAGGCTACACCATCGTGCCGCTTGCGCTGTATTTTCGGGACGGGTGGGCCAAGTTGAAGATCGGCCTCGCCAAAGGACGACAGAAGCACGACAAGCGACAGGCCATCAAGGAGCGAGAAATGGAGCGTCGCATGAAGCAACAGCAGAGTGACTATAACTTTTAGGGAGAGAACGGGTTAGGGAGAAGAGCGTAAGAGAAGACTAGAAGTCGCTGTATTACGTACGAAGGGCAATCAAAATGGCATTTCCGCCGGTCGACGAGCAAATGACAGTTCTCCGCCGGGGCGCGGAGGAAATCGTTCCTGAGGAGGATCTTGCCGAGAAGATCCGCGCGTCCCGGGAGACGGAAACGCCCCTCACGGTCAAGCTCGGCTGCGATCCTAGCCGGCCTGACCTCCACCTCGGACACACGGTGGTGCTCCGGAAGCTGCGACAGTTCCAGGATCTGGGCCACCGGGCCGTGCTCATCGTTGGCGACTTCACGGGCATGATCGGCGATCCGTCCGGGCGCTCCGAGACGCGTCCGCAACTCACGCTCGAAGAGACGCGCGAGCACGGGCATACCTACTACGAGCAGGCCACCCGCGTGCTCGATCCGGACAAGACCGACATTCTGTACAACTCGGAGTGGCTCGACGAGATGACGTTCAGCGACGTCATTGAGCTTGCTGCCCAGCAGACGGTCGCGCAAATGCTGGAGCGGGACGACTTCAACAAGCGATACAAGGCCGGGCGGCCCATCAGCATCCATGAGTTTCTCTATCCGCTGGCGCAGGCGCAGGACTCCGTCCACATCGAGGCCGACGTAGAACTCGGAGGGACCGACCAGCGCTTCAACTTGCTCCTGGCCCGTCGCATCCAGGAGGCCAATGACCAGGAAGCACAGGTCTGCATGATGCTCCCGCTCCTGGAAGGGACCGATGGATCCGAGAAGATGTCGAAGTCGCTCGACAATGCCATCGGCATCACCGAGGCCCCGGAGGACATGTACGGCAAAACCATGTCGGTGCCCGACGATCTCATC
>PXSX01000328.1:16281-17198 GCA_003022655.1 Bacteroidetes bacterium QH_1_64_81
AGGCCGCGGATCGGGCCGAAGAGCACTTCGAGCAGACCGTGGTGGAGGGCGGCGTTCCCGACGACATCCCCGAGCACGCGCCCGAGACCGAGGATGGGGAAGAGGTCGGCCTTCTCAACCTCATGCGGCACGCGGGCCTCACTGAGTCGAACAGCGAGGGGCGCCGCCTGATCGAGCAGGGCGCCGTGACGATCGACGAGGACGCGGTCACCGACACAGGGCGCTACATCGACGCCGCCGAGGACCCCCCGTTCGTCCTTCAGGTGGGGAAGCGTCGCTTTGCACGGATTGTGCCCGCAGAAAACGGGGAAGACTAATCCGGACCATACCCGCGCCCCGGATGGGAGGCCCAATCCAATCAGTTCACGACGACAATTTTGCGGGTGACCGTGAAGCGCTCCCCCCTAAACCGGAGGAAGTACGGCCCGCTGGGGAGCGAATTCGTTCGGAACTGAACGACTTGCTCGAAACCCTCCCGGATCTTCTTCCCGTCGAGAAGCACCCGCACACGTCGCCCGAGGAGGTCGTAGAGCTCCACACGCACCTCCTGAGTCTCGTTGAGGACAAACTGCGTCTCGGCAACGGACCGGTTCGCGCCCGCCGTGACGTCGCCCTCTTCAATCTCGATGTCCTTGACGAGGACGGCCTTGCGCGTGGGAGCGGTCCAGGGAGATCGGTTCCCCGCATCGTCCTCCGCGACGACGGCGAAGTAGTAGCTTTGGCCCACCTCAAGTCCGTCCGATGCATCGACAACTGCGGTCTCCGTCTGGCCCGCTGTGGAGGGAGGGGGGGATGAATCCACGGCCTGTGCTTGCTCGAAGTCTGCCGTCGACTCGATGCGGGTCGTATCGAAGCGTAGATCGTAGCGCTGGGCCGTCCCTTCCCGGCCGTCATCGCCGGTGGCGGTCCACCGCAGC